>JBKJKL010000308.1:0-3637 GCA_046597485.1 Chthoniobacterales bacterium | reverse complement strand
GATCTGGGCGACGCCACGTTGTCGCCTGGCTTTATCGATTCGCACACGCACCTGACTTCCGATTACTCGCGGCCATTCAATGAGCGCCTCCTCGGCGACTTGCAGACGGAGGTGCCGCTCGCGGCCTACGAAGCGATCCCGCTGGCGGAACGGACGCTAAACGCCGGCTTCACCACGGTGCGCGATCTGGGCAGCGAAGCCTTCCTCGATGTGGCCCTGCGCGACGCGATCGGGAAAGGGCTCGTGCGTGGACCGCGCATCCTCGCCGCGACGAAAGGGATCGGCGCGACCGGTGGACACTTTGACGACTCGAACGGTTTCCGCGACGGCCTCTTCGGCCACCAGCCGGATGTGGACGACGGCATTGCCGACGGCCCGGAAGCGATCCGGAAAGCGGTGCGTTACGAGATCAAGAACGGCGCGGATGTGATCAAGGCGTCGGTCTCGGGCGGCGTGCTCTCGTTGAAGGACGAGGTCGATGTGCCGCAGTTTACGCCGGAGGAAATCGCGATGTTGGTGAACGAGACGCATCGGCTGCGCAAGAAGGTGGCGGTGCATTGCCACGGCGACGCAGCGGCGAAGGATGCGATTAACGCCGGGGTGGATTCGATCGAGCACGGCTCTTTTTTGAAGAAGGACACGCTCGCGCTCATGAAGGCGAAGGGGACCTATCTGGTGCCGACGCTCGAAGCGACGGAATACATCATGGGCAAGATTGGCTCTTATCCGCCCGCTATTCAGGAGAAGGCGAGAGCAGCCGCCGCCGCGCGGAGCGAGATGTTCCGGACTGCGGTTCAGTTGGGAGTGAAGATCGCGTTTGGGACGGATGCAGGCGTCTTTCCTCATGGAGAAAATGCGAAGGAATTTTCGCTCATGGCCAGCCTCGGCATGCCGCCGATCGATGCGCTGCGTGCGGCGACCTCGGTCGCGGCGGAATTGCTCGGCCTCGCGCCGACGATCGGAACGCTAGAGAAGGGGAAGATCGCGGACATCATCGCCGTGCCGGGCGATCCGACCGCGGACATCACGGCTACCGAGCGAGTGCTGTTTGTGATGAAAGACGGCGTCGTGGCGAAAAACTCCGCGAAGTGACGCTGCCGAAAGCGTCCACTCCGCGGAGCTCGCAGAGATCTGTTAGCGCGTGACAACGGCGACGCGCGCGGCGCGGTCGCTCGCCTTTCCGATGTAATAGAGGTCGACTTCGCCCGCGCCGTAGACGCGGTAAAAGGCATACGGCTGACCCTTGAGGTAAACCGGGTTTTGCCAGTCGATCGGCAGCCGGCGGGAAGCAAAATTCGAGCGGACCGAGACCGTGTCGTTCGCGGTCAGCCGGCTGTCGCGCTGGTCGACGCGTTCATCGTAGGGCGTGTAGCGCCAGTTGCGCACGCTGTTCGTCGGGAACCAATCGTTCGAGAACGCTTCGTCTTCGCTCGTGAAACGGATCGGGCGGGTCACCTCGGTGACGGTGCGGATGTTATCGATCATCGCGGGGACGACGTGATCTTCGCCCGCGTAGCGGTAGGAATAGAACGCGATCTCGTAGTCGGTGCCGCCCCATGCGCTCAGGTTGATTGGATGGCCATAGGCGAGATTGAAAACTTGGACGTTCGGCTCTCCGCTGCCGGCCATGTCGTTGCCGTGCCGGCTGGCGCTGGACGCCTGCCGAACTTGGTCGCGGCGATTTTCGTAGGCCGTCGCGTCCGCGGTGCTGAAGGCGATGTCCTGCCGCCGCAGTGTCTGGATGAGCGAGTCGCCCGCGCCCTGTTTTTTAAGGGTCGCCGCCTGTTGGGGCGTGAGCGGATAGAGGAGCTTGCGCTGCGACACTTCCTTGACGATCGACGGCTCACTTTCATGGGAGCGGACGAGGAGGGAAATTTCGTTGAACTCGATGGGCTGCGCGAAGGACGGAAGAGCGAAGAGCGAGAGCGCAGCGGTGAGGGAGGCTAAAGTTGAGCGGGCGGGGGATTTCATAATTTTCAGATTTCTAACAGGAATTCGCATCTCCTGACAACGTTGGATTCACGCGCTGACGTGCTAATCTCCGCCGCGCCAAAGAATTCGCAGCGCGCACGCACGACACCGTTGACAGCTCCGCAGAATAGCGGAATGTGGCCGCCCCGCAGGAGAGCAAGACGCTCGCAAGCACTGCAAACATCATGCAACACAATCGAAGCAAACGTTATCGCGCGGCCGCCGAGCAGGTAGACCGCAACAAGTCCTACAGCCTCTCCGAGGCGATCGCGACGCTGAAAAAACTCCCGGCGCCCAAGTTCGACCAGACGGTCACCGTCTCGTTCCGGCTCGGGGTGGATCCGAAGCAGTCCGATCAGATGGTCCGCGGCACTTGCCCTCTCCCACACGGAAGTGGCAAGCAGGTGCGGGTGCTCGTTTTCGCCGAAGGCGACGCTGCCACCGCAGCGCGGAATGCCGGCGCCGAGTACGTCGGATTCAAGGACATGATTCAGAAGGCGCAGGAAGGCTTCCAGGATTTCGATGTCGCGATCGCGACGCCCGCTGCGATGACTGAAGTGCGCAAGCTCGGCAAGGTGCTCGGCCCACGCGGGCTAATGCCGAACCCGAAGACCGGCACCGTCACCGACGACACAGCGAAGGCCGTGCGCGAAGTGAAGGCCGGCCGCGTCGAGTTCAAGCTCGATAAGAACGGCAACATTGCAGTGCCGGTCGGGAAATTTTCCTTCGGCGAAGATCAGTTGGCCGAAAACGGCACCGCGGTGATCGAAGCCGTGGTCCGGGCCCGGCCCGCCTCAGCCAAGGGACGTTTTGTGGAAGGAATGAGCCTGAGCGCGACGATGTCGCCCGGCCTGGCGGTAGATCCTTCGCCTTACCTCAGCTTCTAATTCGGAAAGACCCAAGATGAGACCAGAAAAAGCTAATATCGTCAGCGACCTTGCCGAGAAGTTGAGCCGGTCGCCCTTCCTCCTGGTGACCGACTACCAGAAGATGAAGGTCCAGCAGTTCAGCGAGCTGCGGAACCGTCTTCAGCCAGCGGGCGCAGACGTGCGCGTGGTGAAGAACAGCTTCCTGAAGCGTGCGATGAAGGACAGCGGTATGCCGGATGTCGGCGACCAGCTGACCGGTCAGACGGCAGTAGTCACAGGCGATCGCGACGTCGCGCCGGTGGCGAAGATCCTCAAGACTTTCGCGACGGAATTTAAGATCGGTGCCCTTAAGGTGGGCGTGGTCGACAAGGCAGTGCTTTCGACGAAGGACGTCGAGGCTCTGGCCGAGTTGCCACCGCGCGATGTGCTGCTCGGGCAGCTCCTCGGTCTCTTCATGTCGCCGATGACCAGCTTTGTCCGCGTGTTGAACGAGCCGGGCGCATCCCTCGCGCGCCTCTTGAACGCAAAGGCCGAGAAGGAAGGCAGACCCGCGGACGCAGCGGTCTAACAACCAAACAGATTTCGCCTGGCGTGAGCCGGGCGGGCAACCAAACAACAACTGTCCGGATCGGCGGCTGCCGGTCTCAATTCCACGGAGGCTTCTGTGGGCGGCAATCGGAGGATAAATAAAATGGCAGATACAAACACATTGGTGGACCAGCTCAGCGGATTGACCGTTTTGGAAATCGCGGGCCTGGTGAAACAGCTCGAAGAAAAATGGGGCGTTAGCGCCGCGG
>JBKJKL010000171.1:0-21569 GCA_046597485.1 Chthoniobacterales bacterium | reverse complement strand
GGCTTGGATCGCCGCGGGGGGAATGCGGTGGGCGAGGATGATCGAGCCCGGGCGCGCCTCGTTCACGATCCGCCGCGTGACCACGCTCGGGCCGGGGCGTTTCCAATCAAGCGGATCGACGTCCCAGATAATGATGCGATAACCGAAGGCCTCGTGGACCATGGTCCGCTGCCGTTGGGTGAGCGAGCCATAGGGTGGCCGCATCAGGGTTGGGCGTGAGCCGATGGCGGAGGCAATCGCCTCGTCGGTCTTCTGCAACTCGCGCCGCACGGCGTCGTCGCCCATCTTGCCGAGGTTCGGGTGCGACCAGGAATGATTCGCGATCTCGTGGCCTTCGCGCACCGCGCGTTTCAGGATCTCCGGATGATCGGCCGCGTTCTGGCCGACGACGAAGAACGTCGCCTTCATCCGATGGGCCGCGAGGAGGTCGAGCAGCTTCGGGGTTAAAGTTGCACTCGGGCCGTCGTCGAAGGTCATGGCGACGTAGGGGCCGTCCACATAGACGGAATTAAAGGTAATCTGCGGAGCAACCGGCGTGGCCATGGCCGGCGGGCGCACCTCCGCGGGGCGGGGAGCGAGGGGGACTGGCTCCGCGGGGCGCTGCTCCGGAGTTTTCGGCGGATCGCTTTGCGCATGACTGGCTTCCGAGCCAAGGACAAAGGCGAAAACGAGGACGGAGAGCCGGAAAAAAAACATGAAGCGCCGCTGGCGAAAAACCTCGGTCTATCTAGCAGACACGATGCGCAACGCAAGGGAGGCTGGAGCTCGGCGAAGGGAGGTGGGCGACCGTGAGGCCACGAGTGAAGTGCGAGGTTGAGAAAGGTCCTGGCTCATGGCAGTCATCCTGCTTAACACGACGTGCACCAGGGCCCACTGCGCTGGTGAGTTTCCCCGCTCCCATGAAGATTCTGCTCGTCGAGGACCACGCCGACAGCCGCCGCAATTTGCAGCGGTTGATCGAACGTCGTGGCCACGAGGTGGTGCCAGTCGGCAGCGCGGAAGAAGCGGAAAACGCACTCGCGCGCGACCGGTTCTCCTTCCTCATTCTTGACTGGATGCTGCCGGGCAAGAGTGGCGTCGACCTCTGTCGCGAGCTGCGCGCCCGCGAGCGCGGCGACGAGATGTTTATCCTGCTCGTGACCGCACGCGGCGATACCGAGGATCTGCATCTCGCGCTCGAGGCCGGGGCGAATGATTACCTGACCAAGCCGTTCGACCTCGGGCTGCTCAACGTGCGGCTTTCCGTCGCGGAGCGGCAGATTCGCGATCTCTCCGAGCGTAACCAAGCCCGAGCCGCGCTCCAGGAATCAGCGCGCAAGATGACGAGCATCCTCGAGAACACGACCGACGGTTTCTTCTCGATCGATCAGCGCTGGAATTTTACCTACCTAAACGCGGAGGCGGAGGTGCTCCTCGGCCGGACGCGCCAGGAACTCTACGGGACCAATCTCTGGGAGAAATTCCCGGAAGAGATTGGGTCGATTTTTGAAAAGAACTACCGCCGGGTCATGGACGACCAAGAGGCAGTCGAGTTTGAGGCGAACGTCGCCTCCGGGAACCGCTGGTTCGAAGTGCACGCCTATCCGAGCGAAGGCGGGATGGCGGTCTTCTTCCGCGAGATCACGGAGCGAAAGCGGAGCGAAGAAGAGCGGCTGACGACGAGCAAGCTAGAGTCGTTAGGCACGCTCGCCGGCGGCATCGCGCATGATTTGAATAACATCCTGACGGTTATCTCCGGGAACATCGGACTCGCGCAGATCGAGGCCTCGAGCGACGCGACCAGCCTACTGGCGCATCTTTCAAAAGCGGGCCAGGCAGCGCAGCACGCGGCCCATCTTTCCAGCCAGCTGCTGACCTTCTCAAAGGGCGGCGCGCCGGTGAAGAAGGTGGTTTCGCTCGCTCACCTCGTTCGGCAGGCAGCAGAGTTTTCGCTCCACGGCTCAAACATCCGCGCCGAACTCGAGATCGCGCCGCAACTTTGGAAGGCGGAAGTGGACGCCGGCCAAATCGAGCAGGTGATGAACGCGCTTATTTTCAATGCTCGTGAAGCGATGCGCAGCGGCGGGACGATTCGCGTCTGCGCGCGAAATGCCGATCTCTCGGAGAGAAGCGGGCTCTTGCCTGCAGGGCGTTACATCGAAATTTCTGTGAGCGACCGGGGAGCGGGCGTCCCGGAAGAGCTCACCTCGAAGATCTTCGACCCGTACTTCACCACGAAACCGGCCGCGAGCGGCCTTGGCCTGGCCATCAGTTACTCCATTGTGAAAAAACACGGCGGTTCCCTTCTCCTCGAAAACACTTCGGCTGAAGGCTCCACCTTCACGTTCTACCTGCCCGCGAGCGATGCGAACGTCGTCGCGGCGGAACAACCGCGAAACACGCCGAGTTTCTCCAGCACGCAGCGCCGCGTGCTTGTGATGGACGACGAGCCCGCGATTCGCGATCTGACTTCGCAGCTCCTTGGCACGCTGGGTTACCAAGTGACCGCGGTGCCCGATGGGCAGGAAGCGATCCGCAGTTATGAGCGCGCGTTTCGGCGGGGCGAAAATTACCAAGCGGTTATCCTCGACGCGACCGTCCGTGGCGGCCTCGGCGGCGTGGCCACGATCGAGCGGCTGCGCGACATCGACCCGGACGTGAATGCAATCATCTGCAGCGGCTACTCCGATGAAGCCGCGCTCTCCGAGTTTCTCGCCTACGGATTCCGCGGCGCGTTGCCGAAGCCCTTTACCCGCGGCGATCTCGACGAGGCTCTGAAGCGCTCGCTCGCGACGAGCGAGGTCCGTTAAAGGGAGCGAACGCGCGCACGCGGCGCGGCTGTTAACCTTTCCGCAGTTTCTCGAGCTCCGCGATGAACGCGCTCGCGCCGCCGGGCGTGTAGCCAAGCTGGCCGACTTCGCGCCCTTCGGCATCGAGCACGATGATGGTCGGGAAACCCTGCACGTCGTACTTCGTCGCGAGCTGCTCATTCTGCGCCCGCTCTGTGGCCGGGATCTGGCGGCCGCGCGGGAAATCGAGCTCCACCAGGACGAGATTCTTTTCGGCATAAGCTTTGAACTCGGGCTTCGAGAAAATCTCGCGGTCGATCTTGATGCACCAGCCGCACCAGTCGGAGCCGGTGAAGTCGAGGAGGATGAGCTTCTTGCCCTTCTTCGCCTGCTCGAGCCCCTGCGTGTAGTCAGTCGACCAGCCGGGTTTTGCGGCCGCGGCGGGGCCGGCGAGTAGCGCGATGAGTGCGAGGGAGAGGAAAGCAAACCGGAGAGATTTCACGGAGACAGTTTCCCGCACCTTCGGAGCCCGTGCAAGCCGCCGCACTCGTTAGGCGCGCATTGCCTGTACGCGACAAACCCGGCGCCGAGACGCCGGGTTGGTCGAAGTTAGAAGATACTTGGTTAGGCCTTGACGTGAGTGTTCACCATCTTGGTCATCTCAAACATGCTGACCTGGCTCTTCCCGTCGAAGATCGGGCGGAGGTTGTCGTCGGCATTAATCTGAGTGCGCTTCTTTTTGTCCTGGAGACCGTTCTTTTTGATGTAGTCCCAGAGCTTTTTGGTCAGCTCAGAACGAGGGAGGGGTTTCGAACCGACGATGAGCGACAGTTTGTCGTCAGGTTGCACCGGTTTCATGAACGCGGCGTTCGGCTTTCTGGCGGGAGCTTTTTTCGAGGAAGTGGTTTTCGGCATAGACGCTGATTAATCCGTCACCTCGGGCAGGGCAATACAATTTTCCATGGTAAACCGCGCGGTTCACCCGAGGCGGACGACTGCGATCGCCGCAATGTCATCCGGGAGCGGTTTCTCGCCGTAGCCCGTGGTCGCTTCCCGCACGACGCGCGCGAGTAGATTCTCCGCGCTCTCATCGAAATTTTTCAGGACGTCGGCGAGCTTGATCGGGGTGAGGCGATCGGGGTCGACCGGCCCGCCGAGCAGGCCATCGGTGTAGAGGAGAAAAGCATCGCCCTCGGCCAGGGTGACATCGGTCTCGGCAAAGCTGGAGCGCTCCATCAGACCAAGTGGAGGCGCGGAGGAGGCGATCGATTCCACCGAGCCGTCGCGCCGCCTAACGAGTAGTGGCGGATGACCCGCGCCGACCACGGTGGCGTGGCCGGTCGCTGGGTCGAGCGCCACGCACATCGCGGTCATAAAGGAACGCGCCCCGAAGATGCTACGGAAATCATCGTTCACCGCTCGCATGATCGCGGCTGGATGGCGGTGTTCGCCGCTGCCGTGGTGGAAAAGCAATTTCGCCAGGGTGGTGAGGAGCGCGGCCGAGGCGCCATGACCCGTCGCGTCCACGATCCAAAAAAGAGTCCGCTCCCCGTTCATCCGCAGCCAGCCGTAGATGTCGCCGCCCACCTGGATGACCGGGCGGTAAATCGCAGCCACGTCCCAGCCGTCGAGGGGCGGGGCCTTCAACGGGATGAGCGATTGCTGGGTCAGCCGCGCCGCCTCGAGGTCCCTCTCTAGGTTGGTCCGCCACGCCTCGAGCTCATCGTTTTGCTGCTGGAGCTGACGGCGCATCGTATGCAGCCGAAGGTGCGTTTCGATCCGGGCGCACAAGACCGCCTGGTTGATCGGCTTGGTTACGAAATCATCCGCGCCGGCTTCGAGACAGCGCACCTCGCTTTCCTCGCCGCCGTGGCCGGTCAACATGATCGCCGGGAGCTGCGCGGTCGCGTTATCCGGATCCGCGCGCAGTTGTTTCAAAACCTCCGCACCGTTTAAACCCGGCATGTCGAAATCGAGTAGCACCAGAGCCGGCAAGGTTTCGTGCAATTGCCGCAGCGCATCCGTCCCGTCCGGTGCTTCCCGCGTGGTGTAGCCGGCGTTGCGCAGGGTGCGAGCCAGCAGGCGGCGGCTCGTGGCGTCGTCGTCCACCACCAGGATTTCGGGAGTGCTGCTCGAGGCCATGCGATCTGTGGGTGATTCGGAAGCGGGCACGGGTGGATTGTATCTTTGTTCGCGTCCGCCACGAACAACTTCTCCGCGTTTTCGCTTTAACTGCACGCACGAATTTCGCGCGTTTCACACGTGGCGTGGTGGGGAATTAAACGGTTGTCAGCCCTCCCGCATTGAATTAGAACGGTCGCAGATTCGTCGTAAGCACCTATGAAATTTGCCCTGTCCGTTGCCCTGGTCTCCGCTTTCGCTCTCGCCGCCTGCGAGATCGACGAACCGCCTCCGCGTCGCTCCACCAATCGCGCGGCTGCCAAGTATCCCACGCCGACGAACCAGCAGTATCCACCGGCGCAGCAGCCTTTCCAGGATCCGAACGCGATCTCGCAGCAGCCGCCGGCCGCGCCGATCGATCAGCCCACGCCGCCCGTGCGTGAAGAAACGACGACGGTTTCCGCAGCGGAGAAAACACAGCCAGCTGCGGCCAAGGGCGACTATCCTTACGGCGTGCCGGTGCCCGGGAAGCCAGGTTTCGTGCGCAGCCCGTACTCGCCCGACAAGATGACCGACGTGCGCGGCTATGCGCCCGGGACCGAGGTCAAAGATCCCTACACGAATAAAATTTTCCTCGTTCCGTAAGGAATGTGTGACTGGGGCGTAGGCGCGCTGCGGCGCGACCTTCGGCTGACTGGACAACGCGGCCGATTCGGCCAAGCTGCAGGCTTCGCGCGCGAAATGACGTTTGGTCGCGCGCGTGCTCAACCGCTTCGGCACGAATTTACTAGCACATGGAACTCCGGGTAAAACGCGCGTCGCGCATCGACGCGGAGATCGAGGTTCCAGGTGACAAAAGCATCTCGCATCGCGCCGTTATCCTGGCCTCGCTCACGAACGGCGTCTGCGTCCTGCGCGGATTTCTGCCGAGCGAAGATTGCATGCGCACGGTGCAGGCGCTGCGCGCGCTCGGCATTCGCATCGAGCAGCCCGAGCCCGACATGTTGGTCGTACACGGGAAGAAACGCCTCCTGACTGCGCCGGCGGATGACATCGATTGCGGGAACTCCGGGACGACGATGCGGCTCCTCTGCGGACTGCTCGCGGGTCAGCCGTTTGATTCACGCCTCGTCGGTTCCTCGGCGCTTTCGCGCCGGCCGATGGATCGCGTGCTCCAGCCCTTGCGGGAGATGGGTGCAAAGATCGTAGGCGAAGGGCCGAACGAAACCGCGCCGCTCCGCATTACCGGCACCAATCTCCGCGGGATCGAATATCAGCAGCCGATCGCCAGCGCACAGGTGAAGAGTGCCCTTCTTCTCGCTGGGCTTTTTGCGAAAGGGAAAACGACGGTGCACGAGCCGCACCTGAGCCGGAACCACACCGAGCTCATGCTGAATTATTTTCTCGTCCGGACGGTGAAGGAAGAGAGCGGCGGCGTCAGCATCTTCGGCGACCAGGTGCCAGAGTCGCGCGACTTTAATATCCCCGGCGACATCTCGTCGGCCGCTTTCTGGTTGGTCGCGGCCGCCGCGCAGCCGGGTGGTCACTTGCTCGTGCGCAACGTGGGCTTGAACGATACCCGCACTACGCTTCTCGGGGTCTTGATTCGCATGGGCGCGCAGGTGCGGGAAGCGGTCGAGGACGTCGACCAGATCGAGCCGTTCGGCACGGTCGAAGTGACGGGCGCGGCGCTGAAGGGCACCGTGATCCAGGGAAAGGAAATCGCGCAGGTGATCGATGAGTTGCCCATTCTCGCCATCGCCGGTGCGCTCGCCAGCGGCACGACCACCATCCGCAACGCCGCGGAATTGCGAGTGAAGGAGACCGACCGGATCGCCGCGATCGCGCACAATCTTCGCGCCATGGGCGCACAGGTTATCGAGCTAAACGATGGCCTGGAAATTCACGGGCGCGGCTCCCTCCGCGGCGCGCGCGTTGCGAGCTTTGGCGATCATCGGATCGCGATGGCTTTTGCCGTGGCCGGTCTTTTCGCCGATGGAGAAACCGTTGTGCAGGACGCTCAATGTATTCACGAATCGTATCCGGATTTTGCCAAGGCTCTCGAGGAGTTCATGAATCCGAAACGCGTCCGGGTGACGACGCCAGTCATCAGCTCGCTCTCGCCGTCGCGCGTCGATGACGAATAGCGCGCGCTACCATCGCGTCGTCGCGATCGACGGCCCGGCGGCGTCCGGCAAAAGCACCGTGGCGCACGATCTCGCGCGCCGCATTGGCTACGTCTACGTGAACTCGGGCGCAATGTATCGCGCCGTCACCTGGCATGTGCTGGAGAGCGGGATTGAGCCCGCGGATCGCGCCGCGATTGAGCAGCTGGCCGACACGATGCCGTTGACCTGCGATCTCGACGGCGATGAATCGCGTATCCTGATCGATGGCGTCGATCCCACCTCCCATCTGCGCGACATGCGGGTGAACACCGGCGTCTCGCTCGTCAGCAGCGTGCCGCATGTGCGCGAAGTGCTCGTGGCGAAGATGCGCGCCTACGCGCTGGACGACGACGTGGTCATGGAAGGCCGCGACATCGGCTCGGTCGTTTTTCCCGACACGCCTTTCAAGTTTTACATCGACGCTTCACCCGATATTCGTTCCCGACGCCGCGCCGCCCAGGGCCAGGCTGACCAGATCATCGCGCGAGACGAGGCCGATTCTTCACGCCGCACCTCACCGTTGAAAGTCGCACCGGACGCGGAAGTAATCGATAGCTCGGACCTTTCGATCGAGCAGGTGATCGACCGGATCGTGGAGCGGCTCCGGGCCAAGGGGCTCGCGGTGTGACCACAGAGCGTTGTCGGCCGAATCCTTGGTATTGGGCGGGATATGGGGTGTCCTGGTTTGTCGGCCGCGTTTTCTTTCGGCTCCGGATCGTACATCCCGAGCGGCGGGTCTTAAGCGGGCCGCTCATCCTCGCGGCCAACCACCAGAGCTATCTGGATCCGCCGCTCATCGGCAGCTCATCCGGCCGCGAAGTTTTCTTTCTCGCGCGCAAAACACTCCTCGACGTGCCGGTAGTGGGCTGGCTGCTGCCGAAGATAAACGTCATCCCGGTTGACCAGGAAGGAACCGACCGCAGCGCGCTGAAAGCGCTCATCCGCATCGTGAACAATGGGGAGGCGACCGCGGTTTTCCCCGAAGGCGCGCGCACGCTCGATGGGAAGCTGCAGCCCGCGCAGCCGGGCCTCGGTTTCGTCATCGCGAAGACGCGCGCCCCGGTCCTGCCGATGCGCATCTTCGGAGCAGACAAGGCGTTGCCGCGCGGTCGGGGCCGGGTGCGCTTCTCCAAGATCACGATCGTGATCGGCGACGTGATGGAATGGAGCGAAGCTGACGTGGCCGGCCGCGGCAAAGAGCTCTACCAGGCGTTGAGCGATCGCGTGATGGCGCGAATCGCCCAGCTTCAGATCGAATAGCGCGAGCGCGCTATGTCGGCGTCCCGCCTGCGAGCAACGGCTCGGTCACTTCCTCATCCGGCGTCTCCTGCGATTGCAGGTAGGTCTTACCACGGTAGAACATCGCTACGATCACGAAGATCGCCGCCGCCACGAGCATGAGGACAGTGAAGAACATGAAGTACTGGGCGTCGTTCATCTTCACGGAGCCATCGGCGTTCCGGATGAAATGATTCACACAAGCGGTGAAGGCGCTGCCTAACGAGACTGTAAAGAGCCAGAGCGCCATGACTGCGCTCTTCATCTTGTTCGGCGCTTGGGTGTAGGAAAACTCCAGGCCTGTGATGGAGACCATCGCTTCGCCGAGGGTGAGAATCGCGTAAGCGAGAAACTGCCAGTTCACGCTCGGCTTCGCTCCGCCGTCGATCATCGTCTGGATATACCAGATGACGAGATAGCTCGCGGCGGTGAGGAAGAGGCCGATGCCGATCTTGCGCAAAGGCGTGAGCGGAAAGATGCGGTCCATTAGCGGGTAGAGGATGTAATTCACGAGCGGAATGAAGAGCAGGATCATGATCGGATTCGCCGTCTGCACTTGTGACGGGAGGAGCTGCATGCCGAACCAACTTAGATCCATGCGCTGCGCCTGCAGCGTCCAGGAGCCGCCGCTGCTTTGATCCCAGAGCGACCAGAAGACCGCCACGAAAACGTATACCACGGCCAGCCTCCAGAGGGCGCCGAAGCCCTCCTTGCTGAACATCTCTTTTAAAAAGCCGAGGCCGCCGGGGCGGATGTGAACGAATTTCTTGCGGCCAGCCCAGAAGAAGATCGTGGCGATGACCATCGCAACACCCGGGATGCCAAAGGCCCAGCGCGGGCCGAACCGCGGGTCAGCGAGGAGGAACGGGCAGAGAAGGGTGGAGATGAAGGAACCGGCATTAATGGAGAAGTAGAACCAGCCAAAAACCTTCGAGAGAAGGTGCTTGTTCGACTCACCGAACTGGTCGCCCACGTTCGCGGAAACGCATGGCTTAATCCCGCCGGATCCGATCGAAATCAGACCTAGCCCGAGGAGTAATCCCATCCGGGTGTCGTTCAGCGCGAGGGCAAAGTGACCGAGACAGTAGACGACTGAGAGGATGAGGATCGTCTTGTATTTTCCGATGAAACCTTCAGCGAGGATGGCGCCGAAGACCGGCAGAAAATAGACGGCGGAAACAAACCAGTGAAATTTTTCCCGGGCCTCCGCGTCACCCATGTGATCCGCCACGCCGCTGCTCGTGACGATGTATTGCGTCATGAAAATGATGAGGATGGAGCGCATCCCGTAGAAGGAGAAGCGCTCGGCCGCTTCGTTGCCGATGATGTACGGCACGCCGGGAGGCATCGTCGTTATGTTCGGCGGCGTGGTGGCGTATTCGTGTTTGGCCATGGTTTGGTGGGCTCTGGTGGAAGCTTACGGAGTCGGGGAGGGGAAGAACTGCGCCGGGGTCGCCGTGGCCTGCGGTGCCGCGTGGTCGGCGTGGGGCCCTACGTCGTTTGCGGTGTGCTCGGTCGCTGCGCCTGCGGCATGGCCGCCGTGGTCGAGTTCTTGCGGCTTATGGCGTTCGCAGGAACCGAAGTAAAACAACAACGCCGAACCCGAAACCAATGCTGCCGTCCGATAGTGTCGTCGCATCGGCGGGACACTACGCAGTAGCACGGAAGGGACGCAAGACTTGATCGCCCGCTCGAATCATGAACGAGCTCTGATCGATCGCCGAATCTGGTCACCAGGCAGCGGCGGATAGGCGCCCGGCGTGGAACGCTCCGCCGATCCAGGTCGATTAAAGCGCTCTCTCGCACGCTGGGTCATTGAACTGCGACAGGGGCGCGCCTACTATCGCAGCCGGTGGCACGAAGAGAAAAAAACAACGCTTGGAATGAAGTCTTTGCGCTGATTCTCCTCGGAGTCGGCACGCTGCTCTTCCTCGCGCTCGTCTCCTACGTCCCGAAAGATCTCCCGTCCTGGGTGCCGTTTAGCCATCTCTCGCCGCCGAATTCGCCCGCGCAGAATTTCATCGGGCCGCTCGGCGCGATCATCGCCGGTTTCTGTTATTTCATGATCGGCGCCGCTTCCTATCTGCTCGCGGCTGCGCTCCTCGGCTTCGGTGCGGCGAAGTTATTTTATTCGCAGATCAGCATCGCGCGCCGCGCTGGTTGGATCGCGCTCTTCGTCGTTTCCGGCGCCTGCCTGCTTCATCTCCAGTCTTATTTTCTGCGCGATTGGCATTCCGCTTTCAACATCCAAGGCCCCGGCGGCTGGGTCGGCTACGTTGTCGGTCGCACCGTGTTGGAGCGGCTCATGGGGCAGGTCGGCGCGCTCATCCTTCTCACTGGCGTTTACGTCACAAGCATCATCCTCATGACCGGGCTGCGACCGATTCACGTCGTGCGAGAAACGGTCGCGAGCGTGCGCAACGGCTTCCGCCACTTTGGTGAATCGCGCCGCGCGCGCCAGATGCGCAACGCCGACCTGAAGACGCGGCTCGAGCTCGAGCGGAAGGATAAGGAACGCCAGCAGCGCGTGGTCGAGAAGCGCTTGAAAAAACTCGGCGCGCCCGTCGCGGCGGAATCGGCGACCGCGTCCCTCCTGCCGGACGAGCTGGCGAACCGGCCGAAGCCGAAGGTGGTCGACACGACGGCGTTGCCCGATCCGGGTCCGCCGCGGAAGAAACCGTCGCTCGCGGAGATGCGCGCGAAAGAGAAAGCGAAATCAGCCGACGGCCTAACGAGTGCAACCTGGCAGGGCGCCGAAGACTACGAATTGCCCGGCCTCGACCTGCTCGACGAACACGATGTCGAAGGCCGCGTCGCCGCCGATCCGGCGGAGCTGGAAAGCATCCAGGCCACGCTAATTGATACGCTCGCCCAGTTCGGCATCTCGGTTGCGCCCGGCGATATCACGAAGGGCCCGACGATCACGCGTTACGAAGTCTACCCGGCGAAGGGCGTGCGCGTGGACAAGATCGTCTCGCTCGAGCGCGACCTGGCCCGCGCCACGCGCGCCGAGCGGATCAACATCCTCGCGCCCATCCCGGGCAAGGACACCGTCGGCATCGAGCTCGCCAACAGTCGGAAAGTGAAGGTGACGCTGCGCGAGTTGATGCAGTCGACCGATTGGACGGAGACGAAGGCGAAGTTGCCGATCGCGCTCGGGAAGGATGTGTACGGAAAGACGATCATCGCGGACCTCGCACAGATGCCGCACTTGCTCGTCGCCGGCACCACCGGCAGCGGCAAGAGCGTCTGCATCAACGCGCTCATCGCGAGCATGCTCTACCGCTTCACCCCGGAGGATCTACGCTTCATCATGATCGACCCGAAGGTGGTCGAGATGCAGGTCTACAACGAGTTGCCGCATCTCATCATCCCGGTCGTGACCGATCCGAAAAAGGTCCTGCTCGCGCTGCGTCATGTGATTCTCGAGATGGAGAATCGTTACAAGATTTTCGCGAAGACCGGCGTGCGCAACATCACGAGCTTTAACGCGCGGCCGAAAAAGAAAACGCAGGCCGAGCTCGACCTGGAAGCGGCGGCCAAGAACGGCGGGGTGGAGGTGGAGAAGCCGCCCGTCGGTTCGGTCGAGGAATACACCCAGAACCTGAACATTAAAGTCCCGCGAGACGACGATCCGATTATCCCGGAGAAGCTGCCTTACATCGTGGTGATCATCGATGAGCTGGCCGATTTGATGCAGACGGCGCCGGCTGATGTGGAAAGCGCGATCGCCCGCATCACGCAGATGGCGCGCGCGGCGGGGATTCACATTATTGTCGCAACGCAGACGCCGCGGGCCGATGTCATCACTGGCGTGATCAAGGCGAACATTCCGAGCCGGATCGCTTTTCAGGTCGCGTCGAAGATCGACAGCCGCGTCATCCTGGATGAGAACGGCGCCGATCGTTTGTTAGGCCAGGGCGACATGCTCTACCTCCCGCCGAGCACTTCCCGCCTCATCCGCGCGCAGGGTGTGCTCGTGACCGACGATGAAATTCGGCGGTTGGTCGACTTTGTTTCCGCGCAGAGCCCGCCCGCCTACGACAGCGCGATCCATGAGAAGCTCACGAGCGGAGGAAACGCCGACGATGGTGAAGAGGTGACCGATGAAGACGAGGAGCTGGTCGAGAAATGCCTCGAAATTATTCGGCAGGAAAAACGCGCTTCCACTTCGCTCCTGCAGCGCCGCCTCCGTCTGGGCTACACGCGCGCGGCGCGCATCGTTGACATTCTGGAGCAACGCGGGATTTTAGGACCCGGCGAAGGCGCGAAGCCGCGCGAGATTCTCGTCGACCTCGACGCGGCAGTCTAACTTCCCGGGAATTCACTCACTCGATGGAAGGCCTCGGCGAAAAGCTGCAAAAGGCGCGTCTCGCGCGCAATCTCACGCTCGAAGAAGCAGCGCGGATGACGAAAATTCGTCCGCAAAAGCTCTCTGAGCTGGAGGCGGAAGACTTTTCCCATTTCCCGAGCCTCGCTTATGCGAAGGGCTTTCTCGTCATCTACGGCAAGTTCCTGAGCGTCGACGTCTCCCCGTATCTCGAAGCCTTCGAGACTTCGGAAACGATGACCGTCGACGGTTATTCTTATCTGCAGGACAACCCGGTCCCAGCTCCGCGCCGCACGGAAGTGGTGCGGCGGCGCGAGCCAAACGCGAGCCGCGGTTCGCTCATGCCGCTCGTGGTCGGCTTGGTCGTGCTCATCGTGGGATTTTATGTCCTAAAGACGGTCATGGACCTGCGCCGGCTGAAGCCATCGGAACAGGCGACCACGCCCGCGGCCGTTGCGCTGGCCACCAACCCGCCGCTGCCTGCGCCGCGCGAAACGTCGGCCCCGATCGTCGCGCCGCGGCCGTTGCCAGTCGACGCTACGCCGGCGCCGACGGCCATCGCCATGTCAAGCCCGGCATCACCAGTGGAGACGCCCGTGCCGACGCCGGCGCCGACCGCCGTCGCGCAGGCTGCGCCAGAAGAAGGCAGCGGCGAGATTCGCCGCGCCGAGCCGGTGCGTCCGCAGGATTTAGCGCTCGCGAAGGCGGCATTGCCTTCTCCCGCGGCCTCGCCTAGTGCATCGCCCTCCGCCACGCCGGTCGCGAAAGTTTTCGATATTCGTCCGCTGAAACGCACCTTCGTCCGCGTGACGCTCGACACCGAAAAGGGTCGCTCTTCCTTTGAGCGCTGGGTCGATGCCACCGCGCCAATGCAACTCCGCGGCCGCCGTCTCGCGGTCAAGGTGCTCGATCCGGCCGACGTGGAGATTCGGAAAAACGGGAAACTGGTTTCGCGCGGCGACGTGGACGTGCGCGTCGAGTAACCGCCATGAACCTGCTCCCTTTAGCCGCCGTCCACCGTGCCGCCGTCCCGAAGGTCGGCATGATCAGTCTCGGCTGCGCTAAAAACCTGGTCGATGCCGAGATCATGCTCGGCAGCGTGCGCGCCCGCGGAATGGAAATCACCGCGCAGGCCGAGGAAGCCGACGTGCTCGTGATCAATACCTGCGCGTTTATCGATTCGGCGAAAGAAGAGTCGATCGACGCGATCCTCGAGGCGCACCAGCAGCGCGGCCTGCACAAGAAGCCGGGCCAAAAACTGATCGTGAGCGGCTGCATGTCGCAGCGGTTCTCGAAGGAATTGCGTGAACAGCTCCCGGAAGTGGACGCCTTCATCGGCCTCGATCAGGTGACCGAACTCGGAGCCATCGCGGAGCGTGTCCTAGCTGCTCCGTCGACAAACGGCGAGCACGACCCGCTGAATCTGGTGACGCGCCGCTCGACATACATTCCGAACTACGACACGCCGCGCTTCCGTCTCACGCCGTCGCACAGCGCGTATGTGAAGATCGCGGAGGGTTGTAACCATCCCTGCAGCTTCTGCGTCATCCCGCAGATGCGCGGCCGGCACCGTAGCCGCCAACCGTCCTCGGTCGTCGCGGAGATCCGCTCGCTCGTCGCGGACGGGGTGAAGGAGATCAACCTGATCAGCCAGGACACCACCTATTACGGAATGGATCTCTGGGCGGAAAAGGCGGGCCCGCGCCAGCCGGTCGATTCGACCCGCGGCACCACGCTCTCGACATTGCTGCGCGAGATCGAGGAAGTGCCGGGCGATTTCTGGGTGCGCCTGCTTTACACCCATCCGGCGCACTGGAGCGATGAACTCATCCGCGCGATCGCGGAATGCCGGAAGGTGGCGCGTTATATCGACATGCCGCTGCAGCACATCCACGAGGATATGCTCGGCCGCATGCGGCGCGAGACCGGCCGCGCCCACATCGAAAATTTACTCGTTAGGCTGCGTGCTGGGATTCCGGGGGTGGCGATCCGCACGACTTTCATCGTCGGTTTCCCCGGCGAGACGGACGAGGAATTCGAAGCGCTCCTCGAGTTCATCGAGCGCATCCGATTCGAGCGGCTCGGGATTTTCAAATACTCGCAGGAAGACGGCTCACGCGCGGCTAAAATGCCAGATCAGGTGCCTCCCTCGGTTAAAAACGCGCGCTACCGTCGCGCGATGCTCGTGCAGCAGCGCATCGCGCGGGAGATTGCGCAGGCGCGCGTCGGTCAGGAATTGAAGTTGATCGTGGACCAGCCGCTTGTGGCGCGCTCCGAGGCCGACGCTCCCGATGTCGATGCCACGGTGGTTTTGAGCGAGCCCGCGCCGGTCGGCGAATTCATTCAGCGCACGATCCGCGGCAGCCGCGGTTACGACCTGCTCGCGTAGCGGCCACGCTGCGCATCAGCGAGCAGTCGCACCGACGTTCGTCAGAAGCGTTCTTGCACGCCCCTGCGCCAATGCGCAGATTTATCGCGCGGCGGTCGTCGTGTTAATTCGCAGGGCGGTTCCGAGAAAAGCGCACTGGGTGCAAGTTGAGAGTGACAAAGCCTGACCGATAGCCAAATATTCGCGCGCTGAATTCCTTCTCATGAGCGATCCGAACGAACCCAAAAAAGAGACTGTTCGGATCACCCTTCCGCCGCGGCCTCCGAAGCGCGTCATGTCGCCGGTGCCATCACCTTCTTCCGGTCTGGTAAAGCCGCCGCCGATGGCGCGCCCGCCGATGCCGACGCCTGGTTCCGGGCCGCAGCGGCCGCCGCCACCTGGCGCGAATCTCACCCGTCCGCCGATCCCAGGCGCATCGGGTAGCCCAACCCCGCCGCCACCGCCGCCGATGCGGCCGGCAGCGCCACCGCTGCCGATGGCTGCGCGACCTGCGGTGCCTTTGCCTCCGCCTGTGCCGACGGCAAAGCCGGAACAAATGGAAATGCCGGCACCGCCTGCGGCTTTCGTCCCGCCGCCTGCGCCCGCGCCGGTGGCCGTTGCGGTGCCGCCCCCAGCGCCCGTGGCCCCGCTTCCTCCAGCTCCCGCAATGCCGCCGAAGCCGCGCATCCTGCCGCCGCCGCCGCGGCTAACACCCCCAGCCGGGGTGACTGCGCCGCCTTCCACCTATTCCGGTGCCGGCGGTCAGACCGCGCCCAAGAAGGAAACCGCGCGGATCAACATTCTTCCAGAGCCGGTCACGCCGCGCGCGCCGACGGTTAAGATGGCCAAGACGCAACCGATCAGCACCGCATTACCGCCGCCCGCGCGACCGGTGGTGCCAGTCGTAGTGGCGAAACTTCCGCAGGCCGTAGTGGTCGCAAATTCAACCGGTGGCGTGGTCGCATTGCTCGACAGCGTCCCGATGCCGGTCTGCTGGATTATCTTCACGATCTCGACCGTCACTTTGCTTATCCAGATTTGGAACTACCTTGGTTCCTGATATGGCTAACTCTGCGACTGTTACGATCGACGAAAATAATTTCGAAACCGAAGTCACGAAAAGCAACACGCCCGTCCTGGTGGATTTCTGGGCGGAATGGTGTGGCCCGTGCAAGATGATCGCCCCCGTCCTCGACGAGATCGCGAACGAAAAAGGCGACACGGTCAAGGTGGCAAAGGTGAACATCGACAACAACCAGAGCCTCTCCGCCCGCTTCAATGTGCGCGCGATTCCGACGCTCCTCTTCTTTAAGAACGGGCAAGTCGTCGACCAGGTGACCGGGATGACGACCAAGAAAGATCTGCTCGGCCGGCTCGACGCCATCGCCTAACCGGCGGGGGAATGTGCGCCCGGCGCGGCTCGAACGCGCAACCTACAGCTTCGGAGGCTGTCACTCTATCCAATTGAGCTACGGGCGCTGCTCGGCCGGATTATAGCGCATCCTCTTCCTTCCTCTACCCATCTTCCTCTGTTTCTTCACCGGACACAGGAACTGGGCGGAAGAATGCGGAACTGCCGGTTGATTTTCCCCCTCAGCCGCTTGAAGATATGCGCCCGCTCAGCTGCGGGCTCCGCCTTATGAATCCGATCATCGACCTTATCGAAAAAGAGCAGTTCAAGACCGACATCACCAGTTTCAAGGTGGGCGATGGCGTGCGCATCCACACTCGCGTGCGGGAAGGCGACAAAGAACGCATCCAGATTTTTGCCGGGATCGTGATTGGCCGGAAGGGCCGCGGGATGAACGAGACCTTCACCGTCCGCCGTATCTCCTACGGCGAAGGTGTCGAGCGCGTCTTCCCGCTCCACTCTCCACGCATCGCAAAGGTGGAAGTCGAAAAAGCCGGCAAAGCGCGCCGCGCGAAGCTGAATTACCTGCGTGATCGCAAGGGTAAGGAAGCAACGCAGGTGCGGGAATAGCCGTAGGCCCGGATTGATCCGGGCAACCGTGAGTCTTCCGATTCGTTGCGAGGGCGTTGATTGTCGAGTTGCGCGACGCAAATTTCCTCGGGGCGCAGCGCGGTTTCTGCCTACCCTCTGGTGATGCGGCGCTGCGGTTTTCGACATGAACGAAAAGTGCGCGCGCTCGGCTTCACCTGCATCGCGGGGATCGACGAAGCCGGCCGCGGCGCACTCGCCGGGCCGGTCGTGGCCGGGGCGGTCATCCTGCCGGAAAAATTTCGACACAAACGCCTGAACGATTCCAAGCAGCTCCTGCCGGAACGGCGCGAAGCGATTTACCAGGAGCTGGTCGAGAACACCGCCGTCGTCTGGGCCATCGGCATCATCGAGTCGGAGGAAATCGATCGCATCAATATCCTCCGCGCTACGCACAGGGCGATGCATGCCGCCCTCGCCGCGCTCGCCGCACAGCCCGACCACGCGCTGATCGATGGCCGGCTGGTCTCGCCCTTTCCCCTCCCGCAAACTGCGATCATCGAGGGCGATTGCTCCAGCCTGAGCATCGCGGCCGCGAGCGTGATCGCGAAGGTGACGCGCGACCGGATCATGCGCGAGTTCTGCGCGCGTTATCCGGAGTATTGTTTCAGCCAGCACAAGGGCTACGGGACCGAGCTCCACGTCGAGAAGCTGCGTGCACACGGCCCCTGCCCGATTCATCGGCGCTCGTTCGAGCCGGTCGCGCAGCCGGCCTTCACTTTCGTCGGGGGAACGAGACAGGATTTACAGGATAAATAGGATTTCGGCGCAGCGTGTGGATAGCGACCTATCCCATCCTGCAAAATCTTGTTAATCCTGTCTTTCTCCCTCCGATGAAAGCCGGCTTTCTCCGCTCTCTCGCCACCTTCTGGCGTGCTCGCTTTGTCTCTGCCGAACATCTCCGGCGCGGCGTGCGGGGCGAGAAATTAGCCGCGCGTTTACTGCGCGGGCAGGGCTACCGGATTCTCCGGCGAAACTTCCGCGGGCGCAGCGGCGGTGAGATCGACCTCGTTTGCCGCGAAGGCGACACGCTCGTCTTTGTCGAAGTAAAGACGCGCCGGAACGAGGACTTCGGCCGCCCGTTTGAGGCCATCGGCCGCGAACAGCGCACCCGGATTGCGCGCGGTGCGCTCGCCTGGCTGCGGATGCTCGATCATCCGCGTGTGCACTTTCGTTTCGATGTCGTCGAGGTGCTGCTAGAGCCAGGCGCGGCGCCGCGGCTGGAGCTGATCCGAAACGCCTTCCAACTCCCGACGGCGTATCGTTACTGAACTGGCGGCACGGGCCGTGGACTCGTCCCTAGACCTCGAAGATCATGATCGCGGTGATCACGACTGCGTGAATCCAGACGAGGATGACGAGCCACATCCGCAGGTTGGCCGAGGCGTAGCTGTCGCCTTCCTTGCCCTTGTGCGCGAAGAGCGTTTTCCGCCCGCGCAGGATGACGATGCCGGCCGCGATCACGGCCACGAGCAGGATGCCGAAGAATACTTTCAGCCCCATGGCGTTCGCTTTGCTCGCGTAAGCCAGCCAATCCATCGGCGACGAATCGCCGACCGCGGCGGAATGTGCAACATCCCCGCGCCCGGAAACGAATCATCTATGATGCACCTGCTCCGCGCCCTTTGCCTCGTCGCTGTCGCTGTTCAACTTTCTGCCGCGGAGCCGCCGCTCGTCTCTGGCCAGGCCGCGCTCACGGCCGACTGGACGAACGATGGGCCCGGGGTGCGGCACCGCTACACGGTGGAGGATCTACCGGCGCCTTTCGCTACCGAATCGGCGACAAACGACGCCCGCGTGGTCGCTCCGCCGGAAGGCGCGCAGCCGCAGGTGCCAGCCGGTTTCCGCATCGAGAAATACTCAAGTGGCTTCAAGGACCCGCGTTATCTGCTGACCGCGCCAAACGGCGACCTCTTCGTCACCGAGAGCCGCGCGAACCAGATCACGGTGCTCCGCGACGGCGACGGCGACGGGAAGCCGGACGCGACCGAGACCTTCGCGACCAGCGGACTGAACAAGCCGTTCGGGCTCGCCTTCTATCCGCCCGGCCCGAATCCGGAGTTCCTCTATGTGGGGAACACGGATGGCGTGATTCGTTTTCCCTATCGCAACGGCGACCTGAAGGCGCGCGGCCCCGCGGAGAAATTGAGCGCGGAGCTCTCCGCTGGCGGACTGCTTCACGGCGGCGGACACTGGACGCGCGACGTTACCTTCTCGCCCGACGGGAAGAAGATGTATGTCTCGATCGGCTCCCGTTCGAATGTCTCCGACGACGCAAGCGAGGCCGACCGGGCGCGGATTTTTGAGTTCAATCCCGACGGCACCGGACAGAAGGTGTTCGCCTGGGGAATCCGGAACGCGGTTGGGATCAAATTTCGTCCCGGCACAGACGAGCTCTGGATGAGCGTGAACGAGCGCGACGAGCTGGGGGATGGCCTCGTGCCTGACTATATCAGCCGGGTCCGTCCGGGCGGCTTCTACGGCTGGCCGTGGTATTACCTCGGTGCGCATCAGGACCCGCGGCACAAAGGAGCGCACCCAGAGCTGGCGGCGAAGGTGATTGTGCCGGACGTGCTGGTGCAGAGCCACTCCGCTTCGCTCAATCTCTGCTTTTACAACGGCGTGATGTTTCCCGCCGCCTACCGCGGGGATCTCTTCGCCGCCTTCCACGGCTCCTGGAATAAGCAGCGCCGCACCGGCTACAAGATCGTCCGCGTCCCGCTCGCCAAAGAGGGTGGCCCGGCCCGCGGCGACTACGAAGATTTCGTAACCGGCTTTGTCACCCCGCAGGGCGATGTCTGGGGCCGGCCCGTCGGGATCACGGTCGCGAAGGATGGCGCGCTTCTTTTCAGCGAGGACGGGAACAAGACGATCTGGCGCGTGAGCCACTCGCGGTAAAGGCGGCCGCCGAGCCGCTCTCTACCGTCCGGCCGCTGCCCGCCGAATTCCCGGCCGTACTGGCTCAGCCGGGCGAAGGAGTGGCGTTTCCCGGGGCGGAAACCTTTTTTGCCATTCGGAATCGCGATTTTCCCCTTTGGAACTGCGATCCATCGACCGGGATCACAATACCAAGGATCGGGAATCGCGATTCCATCGAAGGGAATCGTCATTCCAAAGGATGGAATCGCAATTCCATCGAGTGGAATCGCTGTAGCGAACGCTGGAATGGCCAAAACCGCTCCTATTATCAGGAATCGGCACCCGACAACTGCCTTCCCGTTGCCTACGCGACCGGGTGACACCGGCGCAGCCTCCGTCGACGCCCGCCTTCGCGCTCCCTCGCGCGGACGGATTCAAGCGGACGCGGCTGCTGACCGCGGGCCCATCCATGCCACGGCGTGCCGGTAGCTCCGGCCCCTGAAAACAAAAACGCCCCTCCGTTTCGGGAGAGGCGTTTTCGAGGAGAATCGCTCGCTTACTTGCTCTTGCGGCGGAACTGCTGCGCGCAGACGAGGAAGCCAAGGCCCATAAGCAGGTAAGTCGCGGGTTCGGGGATAACGGCAAGATTGTTGATTGAACCAGCTCCAGTAATGCTCGGAGTGTTGCCTGCGTTATAAACCCCAGCTGGCTGGAAGACCCCGTTGATGGCAAAACCGCCGACGGTGTCAGATGCGCCGGTGAAATTGAGGTTCAAGGTCGAACCAGTGACCAAGCTGATACTGGCATTGTCGTTGATGTAGTTGTTGGTAGCGCCGCCCTGAAGAGTGAGCGTCACGCCGCTGGCCGTCAGGCTGACATTACCTGTCCCCAAACCACCGTCTTTCGTGACAACGAGCGTTCCGCCGCTGACGATAGTGCCGCCAGAATACGTGTTCGTCATATTCAAAGTCGTCGTGCCAGCACCGGCCTGCACAAAGGAACCGGTGCCGGAGATGCCAGCGCCGTTGAAGTCAGTTCCCTGCACAACAGCGTTGCTGCGATTGATGGTGAAAGTGCCATTGTTGGTGATCACGCTGGCGGTGGGAAGAGAACCAGCCGTGCCACCAAGCTGAAGAGTGCCCGCGCTGATCGTTGTGGCGCCGCCGTAGGTGCTGGCCTGAGTGACGGTCACAGTCCCAGCGCCCGCTTTCGTTAGGCCGCCTGGCCCGGAAATCGAGCCATTTAGTATGAGTGCTGCACCGACCCCGGTGCTCGTGGAAGAAATGGTGGCGTCGCTGGCTAGAACGATGTTGTTCGCCAGCGTAACGGCACCGCTGTTAGCGTTAAGCAGCGCTCCCACAGAAGTGCCAGTTCCGGTCCCATTAAGAGAAATCGCCGCAGTGCCACCGCCGAAGCTGAAAGCACCCGCGCTCGAATCAAAACGCAACTGACCTCCAGAATTAACCGTAACGGACGAGGTACCCGTAGCGGTTCCGGTGGCAGTAAAGCGCAAAACGCCTTGATTAACGACCGTCGCACCCGTGTACGTTTTCGACGCGGTGGTGGAAGATAAGGTCCCAGCGCCGTTCTTGATCAAACCGCCGCTTCCGCTTATCCCCCCGGTCAGCGTAACAGCTCCTGAAGCGCTGGTCGGCGCGGTGTTGTTGACGGTGACATC
>JBKJKL010000134.1:0-18719 GCA_046597485.1 Chthoniobacterales bacterium | reverse complement strand
GTGTGCGCGGATTGTTTTTCGACGAGGACGACTGGCATGGTCTAGGTTCTTCGCGCCACCATGGAATCCGTCAAGTTGATCGAATGCCCGCGCGACGCCTGGCAAGGGTTGCCGGGCTTCATCCCGACCGCGCGTAAAGTGGAATACCTGCGCGCACTGGTCGCGGCTGGTTTCCGCCACCTCGACGCAGTCAGTTTTGTCTCGCCCAAGGCGATCCCGCAGATGGCGGATAGCGAGCATGTCCTGGCGCAACTCGGGCGGCCACCCGGGGTCGAGATCATCGGAATCGTGGTGAATGAAAAAGGCGCGGAGCGCGCAATCGCGACGGGCGCGGTGACCACGCTCGGATTCCCCTGCTCCATTTCTGAAACCTTCCTGCGGCGGAACCAGAACCAGTCGTTAGGCGAAAACTTCGAAGTCCTCGAGCGGATCAACGAACGCACGCGGGCTGCCGGATTGCAGATGGTTGCGTATATCTCGATGGCGTTCGGCAATCCCTACGGCGATGCCTGGAGTGAGGGCGCGTTGGCCGAAGCCGCGGCTGCGATCGCTGCTCTCGGCATCCCGGCAATCTCGCTCGCTGACACCATTGGTGCGGCGGACGCGGAACTGGTTGGGCGCGTCGTGCGCGCGATCGATCTTTCCTGCGAAATCGGCATTCACCTGCATAGCCGTCGGGGAGAAGCTGCCGCCCGCATCCTGGCCGCTTACGATGCCGGCTGCCGGCGTTTCGACTCCGCGCTCGGCGGCCTCGGCGGCTGCCCCTTTGCGCAGGACGAGATGGTCGGCAACGTCGCGACCGAGGACGTTCTCGAAGCCCTCGTGCAACGCGGCGTCAGCCTCTCGCTCGACCTAGCGCGCGTCGCCGAGTTGAATCGCGCGATTGCGACGACGACTCGTTAGACCTGCACCACGCCGGTGTGGAAGCGCGCCTTCGGCATCGGGCGCGAGACGTAGCTGAGCAAACGCGAAAGGACGTCGCGCGTTTCGTGCGGTTGGATGATGGCATCGACCCAGCCGCGGGCCGCGCCGTAGCGGATGTCGGTCTGTTCTTCGTAGCTCGCCTTCACTTTCGCGCGCAGCTCTTCGAGCTCTTCCGGGGTGGACTTTTTGTCACCGCGCTCCTGCGCTCGCGCCAGGATGCTGAAGACGACGTCGGAAGCCTGCGCGGCGCCCATGACCGCGTAGCGGGTGTGCGGCCAGGCGAGGATGAAGCGCGGGTCGTAGGCCTTCCCGCAGAGCGCGTAGTTGCCCGCGCCAAAGGAACCTCCGACGACCACGGTGATCTTCGGCACGGTCGAGTTGCTGACCGCATTGACCAGCTTCGCGCCGCTGCGGATGATGCCGCTCTGCTCCGCGTCCTTGCCGACCATGAAGCCGGTGACGTCCTGGAAAAAGATGATCGGCACGCCGGTCTGGTTGCAGTCGAAAATGAAACGCGCGGCCTTGTCGGCGCTGTCGGCGTAGATAACGCCGCCCATCTGGATGCCGGCCTTTTTCGTGCGGGCCGGCATGCGCTGGCTGGCCACGATGCCGACCGGCCGACCGTCGATCCGCGCGTAGGCGGTGACGAGCGTCTTGCCGTAGTCGGCTTTGTATTCGTCCATCGAATCGGCGTCGATAATCGAAGCGAGCAGGTCACGGCAATCGTACGGCTTCCGGCCGTCGATATCGATGATCTCGTAAACCGCAGACGGATCCTTCGCTGGCTTGGTCTTCGCTTTCGGGGGCGCGGTCTTCGCCGCTTCAGCTTCCGGAAGGAGCGCGACGAGCGAGCGCATGCGATTCAGGCACGACTCGTCATTCGGTTCGTAGAAATCGACCGTGCCGCTGGTCTCGGCGTGCATCTTCGCGCCGCCCAGTTCCTCCTGTTCGACGATCTCGCCGATGGCCGCCTTCACGAGCGACGGACCGGCGAGGTAGAGCCCGCTCCCTTCGGTCATGAGGATTTTGTCGCAGAGAACGGGCAGATACGCGCCGCCCGCGACGCAGTTGCCCATGATGGCCGCGATCTGTGGGATGCCAGCGGCGGAGATGACGGAGTTGTTGCGGAAGATGCGACCGAAGTCGTCTTCGTCCGGAAAAATCTCGTCCTGCATCGGCAGGAAAACGCCGGCAGAATCAACGAGGTAAAGGAGCGGCAGATTGCTCTCGAAGGCGAGGCGCTGCGCGCGGATCAGCTTCTTTGCCGTCTGCGGAAAGAAGGCGCCGGCCTTCACGGTCGCGTCGTTCGCGATGATCATGCAGGGCACGCCGTGGACGTTGGCGATTCCGGCGACAGCGCCGGCCGCGGGGATCTTCCCCCATTCTTTATACATCCCGTAGGCGGCCCAAAGGCCGACTTCGAAAAAGGGCGTGCCCGGGTCGATGAGCTGCGCGATGCGCTCGCGAGCGAAGAGCCGTCCGAGCTTGTGCTGCCGATCTTGTCCCGCCTTGCCGCCGCCTTCGCGCAGGATGGCTTCCTGTTCTGCGATCTGGGCGCAGCGTTCGCGGAGTGGATTGGCGATCGGAGCGGAGGCGGGCGCGGGACGGGGCATAACGGCTAGACGGTTAAGCCGCCCGCCGAGACGAAGCAAGCCGACCTCTAGTAGACGTCGTGATCGGAGGGATAACCGTGATCGTCGCGAATGGAGCGGAGACGATTGCGATTAGCGCGTTCCGATTCCGGCCGGTTCAGGCAGGCGACGGTCAGCTTTACGAGGTAAGGCACCGCGGCGATGGCCCCGACGGAGACGAGCGCGATCGCGGCCATCTGCCGCGCCGGCTGCTTGATCCGCTCGGCCACGAGCAAGCCGACGCCGAGGCCGAAGGCTGTCCGCGTGACGGTAAGCATGCTGTCGAACGGCAGCTGATCAGGAATTTTCGGAAGGGAGATCGGAAGGGACACGCCACGTTCTATACAATCCGCTTCTCAAAAAACAAAACGGGAAATCTGCGCGCGGAAATGCGATTAAGTGAGCGTCCCCATGTCGCGCGCCATTTACGCTCTGATCCTCGCTGGTGGCAGCGGTGAACGCTTCTGGCCGTTGAGCCGCCGCACCCGGCCGAAACAGCTGCTCAAACTCGTCTCGGATCGCACCCTCCTCGAGGAGACGGTGAATCGCCTCGCGGGTCTCATTCCGCCCGAGCGGATTCTCATTCTGACCAACGTCGAACAGGAAACTTCTGTGCGGGAAATCCTGCCCGATTTTCCCCAAGCCAACATCGTCGCCGAGCCCGCGAAGCGCGACACGGCGGCGGCAGTCGCGCTCGGCTCCGGCTGGGTTGCGGCGCGTGATCACATGGCGACGATGGTCGTGCTCCCGGCCGATCACGTGATCAAAGACACGGCCGCCTTTCATCGCACGCTGCTCGCGGCGGCGGCGGCCGCGGAAGAGACCGGCGCACTAGTCACGATCGGCTTGAAGCCGACCTGGGCCTGCCCGGGCTACGGTTACATCGAGCTCGGCGAAAAGGTAACGCTCACCGCCAAGAACGCGGCCGGCGCCGACGTGCGGCGCGCGGTCCGATTCCGCGAAAAACCGAATCCGGAACTGGCCGAGGTCTTCGTGCGACAAGGCAACTTCCGCTGGAACGCGGGCATGTTTGTCTGGTCGGTCGCGAGTGTTCTGGGCGAGTTCAATCGACGCGCGCCGGAGCTGGCGCAGTTCATCGCGCAGGTCTCGATCCCGAATCAATTTGAGGAGGCGCTGCGGAAGCGCTTCCACGAGCTGCCAAAAATTTCCTTCGATTACGCGATCATGGAACACGCCGACCGCGTCCTCGTGGTCGAGGCCGCGTTCGACTGGGACGATGTCGGGAGCTGGCAGGCCGTCGCGCGTTATTTCCCGCAGGACGAGCAACGCAATGCCGCGAACAGCGACGCGCTCTTTGTCGACTCGTCGGAGAACATCGTCTTCGACGATACGGGGACGAAGGTCGCGCTCCTCGGCGTGCACAATTTAATCGTGGTCCGGACGGGCGACGCGCTGCTCGTCTGCCACCGGCACCAGGCGGAAAAGATCAAGCAACTCATCGGCAAATTGCCACCGCCCTTGCAATGAGCTTCGCGATTCGGAGGCGCCTTCTGGGCGTCGATTACGGCAGCGCACGGATCGGCGTCGCGATCTCCGACGAGCTCGGGATGCTCGCTCATCCGCTCGAGACAGTGCCGGCAAAAAATCTGAACGAGGCGGCCAAGCGCGTGGCCGAGCTGGCCCGCGAGCGCGACGTGGAACGCGTCATTCTCGGCATGCCGAAGCACATGAACGGCGCGCTCGGTGCGGCCGCGGAGGAGGCGACCGCCTTTGCGAAAAAACTGCAACCGCTCCTCGGCTGCGAGTTGGTCATGTGGGACGAACGCCTCACCACTACGGCGGCGAATCGCGCGCTGCGCGAAAGCGGACGCAAGACGCGCGGGACCCGCGGCATCGTCGATCAAGTCGCCGCGCAGATGATTCTGCAGGGTTACCTCGATCACGCGCAGCTCGCTCGCGAGTGAAGCCGGCCCGGCTGAAGTTGATCGTCGCCTACGACGGGCGGCCCTTTGCCGGCTGGCAAAGCCAGGCGGGTGGCAACACCATCCAGGATCGTCTCGAGACGGCCTTCGCGCAGGTCACCGGCACCTCGCTCCGCGTCCACGGCGCTGGCCGGACCGATGCAGGTGTGCACGCGCTCGCGCAATGCGCCCATGCCGATGTCCCGTCGAGTTCGCTGCCCGCCGAAACGTGGACCGCGGCGCTGAATGCATCGTTGCCGCCGGCGATCCGCATCGTCCGCTGCCGCTATGTGAAAGCGGACTTCCATGCGCGATTCGACGCCACGGGGAAACTCTACTGCTACCGCATCTGGAACGATCGCTATCTCTCGCCCTTTGAAGAAGGCCGCGCCTGGCATGTGCCAGGCCTGCTCGATCGCACCTTCGTCGCCGAGGAGGCGCAGCGCTTTCTCGGGCGGCATGATTTCGCCGGCTTCGCCGCTAATCGCGGACACGCCGTGACCGATACCGTCCGCACCATCACCGCGACGCGCGTCCGCCAGCGCGGGAAATGTGTCGTGCTGGAGTTCGCAGGTGATGGCTTTCTCTACAAAATGGTGCGCCTGATGGTGGGAGCGTTGGTCCGCGCGGCCCGCGATGAAACGACCCGCGACGAGATTCGAATTCGCCTCGCAGAGCCGCGCGATAATCGTTTCCGCGCGCGCCCCGCTGCTCCGGCGCACGGACTCTATTTGATCCGCGTGAGCTACTGATCTTACCGAAACCGTCGGGGCCCTTGGCAAAGTAGCTGCTTTCTCATGGCTCCAGATGAGTCAAAAGGAGGATTGCGCCGCGGATCAAACCACCCCTCCCGGCGGCGGGTCCGTGATTCGCCGGACCTTTGATTGGCTCTTCAGCCAAAAGCATCTGCACGTAAAACTGCTCTCCGGCACCGCCGCCGGAGTGATCGCGATCCTCTTCTTCGCCGCCGTCTTCGGCATCGCCACCTATCGCAGCTTTCGCCAGGAAACCCTGCGCGCACACACCGTGAGCGTGATGCGGATGAGCAGTGTGGTCTTAAATGAAGTGGCAGTCCTCGAGACGGCGCATCGCGGGTTCCTCCTCACGGGCAAGCCAGTTTACCAGCAAGGCTTTGAGGAAAGCCGCGTGAATGTGAAGAACCGCGTGGAGGAACTGACCGACCTGATCGTCGACAGCGCCGCGCAGCGGAAGCGCGTGCTGAAAGTGCAGGACGTCGTCCAGCGCTGGATCCAAACCGTGGCCCTGCCCGGCATCACCGCGCGACATCAGAAGCAAAGCGCGGCCGCCACGCCGCTGACCGCCGCGAGTTTCGGCAATGGCGTCCTCGACGAGGCACGTGAGCTTCTCCAAGCCTTGCAGAACGAGGAGCAGATCGTCCTGAACGACCGGATGCGCGACCAGGAATGGGCGGCGCAATGGACTCAGATCCTCGACGTCCTGCCGAAACTCGAACGCTCGGTGGTTGATCTCCAGAAGGAGCGGGACGGCTACCTCCTGACCGGCGACGCTGTCTTCTCCGAAGCCTTCAAGCGCGCGACCGCCTCCTTCTCTAGCTATCACGGTTACCTCTCCGTCCTCGTCGCGAACAACCCGGAACAAGCCGCCGCCGTGCGTGAAATCCGGAACGCCGTCGAAGAATGGATCACCTCTTTTGCCACGCCCGACATGGAGGCGCGCCGCGCCGGCCGCGACCTCGCGACCATCGGCAACGCGGATGCCAGCCAGGTCGCCATGCAGACGCTGCGCGACAAGATCAGCGGCTTTGAGCAGGGCGAGCTGTCGGTCTACGAGACGCGCACCGCCGCTGCCAGCGCCCAGCGTATCATGAAGCTGGCCGCGCTCAGCACCCTTTGCTTCTTCGCTATCGTCCTGCTCCTCGCTTCCAATAGCTACAGCTGCGTCCTCGTGCGCCGCCAGTTAAACAAACTGGAAGGCCACGAGGCCCGCATTAAATCGATCATCCAGAACATTCTCGACGGCATGATCACGGTGAATGCCGAGGGCGTAATCCGCTCGATGAATCCTGCCGCTGAGAAGATGTTCGGCTGCATTAACAACGAGATGGTCGGACACACCTTCACCAAGTTGGTCCCGAAAACCTTCGCCTCCGAGGTCGATTCCCAGCCCGCGCCCTGGGCCTGGCAGGACCTGGCGAAGCGCACCGGCGGCACCGTCCTCGCCCTCGCCCGCACCCGTCGTCATGCCACCTTCCCGGTGGAGATTTCGCTCAGTGAAATGGTCGTCGATGGGAACCTGCTTTACGTCTCCATGATCCGCGACATCACGGAGCGGAAACGTTTTGAACAGGAGATCGCGGCGGAAAAGGAAAGCCTCGCGGTCACTCTCCGCTCCATCGGCGACGGCGTCATCACGACCGACGTCCAGGGCAAGATCATCATGATCAATAACGCCGGCGAGACCCTCACGGGCTGGGCGGCGAAGGATGCCATCGGGCAGTCCTTAAAAACCGTCTTCAGCATCGCGATCGATCTTGCCGCGCAGGCCCGCGCACAGCGCAGCGGTTACCAGAACGAAGCCCACTCCATCCTCCTCAACACCGCGGAAAACGCGACCCTGACCTCGCGCGATGGCACGGAGCGGGTGGTCGAACAGGTCGCCTCCCCCATCCGCGACAACAAAAACGACGTCGCCGGTGTCGTGCTTGTCTTCCGCGACATCACCGAACGGCAGCGGATGGAAGCCGAGCGGCGCAAGGCAGACGCGATCGAGCAGCTCGGCCTCATCGCCGGCGGCATCGCACACGACTTCAACAACCTCCTGACCGCCATCATCGGGAACATTTCCCTCGCCTCGCTCCTCCTGCCGCCTGAGGGCGAAATGACCATGCGCCTGAACGACGCGAAAAACGCTTCCATGCGCGCCCGCGACCTCGCGCAGCAGCTCCTCACCTTCGCCCGCGGTGGCGCGCCGATTAAGCAGACCGCCTCCATCGGGAAGCTCGTCCAGGACACGGTCAGCTTCTCACTCCGCGGCACCCATAGCCGGAGCGAATTCATGTTTGGCGAAAACCTCTGGCCCGCCGAGATCGACTCCGGCCAGATCAGCCAAGTCATCGGCAACCTCGTGGTCAACGCCGACCAAGCGATGCCAAACGGCGGCACCCTCCGCGTCACCTGCGAAAACTTTAGCTACGATCCCGCCGCGACCGCCTTCATCCCCAACCTTTGCCACGGCGACTACATCCGCATCACTATCCGCGACCAAGGCGTCGGGATTCCCGAGGAATACCTCAAGCGCATTTTCGATCCCTACTTCACGACGAAGGCAAAGGGCAACGGCCTCGGCCTCGCCACCACCTACTCGATCATGAAGAACCACAACGGTCTCATCGCGGTCGAGTCGGAGGTCCACCTGGGCTCCACCTTCACCCTCTATCTCCCGGCCTTGAGCGATCACATCATCGAGGTCGAGCAGCCCGGCACTGCCGTCGTGCACCCTGTCATCCAGGGCACTGGCCGCGTCCTTATCGTGGACGACGAAGAGACGATCCGCGACCTGGTCGATTTCACTCTCAGCCACATCGGCTACCACGTCAGCGGCGCCGAGACCGCGCTCGAGGGTGTCAATTTCTACCGGGAGAAACTCGAAGCCGGCGAACGCTTCGACTGCGTTATCCTCGACCTCACCCTCCCCGGCGGCATGGGCGGCAAGGAAGCGCTCAAGCGCCTGATCGAGATCGACCCCACCGTCACGGCCATCGTCTCCAGCGGCTACGCTATGGACGACACCATGAGCCGCTACCAGGATTACGGCTTCAGCGGCGTGATCGCGAAACCGTATGAAGCCGCCGAACTGGGCCGCGTCGTCCATGGGGTCATTCAGGCCAGCCGCGTGAATCTCCTTGAGGATTACGAAGGCGGACGACTCGCCACGCGCGTGGCGTAGTTGCTCTCTGCTCTGCGTTCGACGTTCGGCGTTCGGCGTTCGGCGTTCGGCGTTCGGCGTTCGACGTTAAGAAACGTCCAACGTCCAACGCTGAACGTCCAACGCTGAACGTCCAACGCTGAACGTCGAACTTCCGCCGAAGCCCGCCGTTACTTCGCCGCGCGCGGCGCGCTCAGCGCTTTGCTGTAAATACCCGAGCGATCGAAACAACACGCCCGCCGCTTTCCGCTCGCGAGCATCGAGCAGGCAGTCGTCACTCGGCGCGTCCGCGTCTCCGCTTTTTTCGCCGAGACGATCCATTGAATCCAATCCCGCCGCGCGACCGGCGTGATGTCTTCCCAAATCTCGCGCGCCTTCAGCGCCGCCGTGGCCAGCGCATCGCGAAAATCCGTCGGCACCGCCGGCTCCGGCTCTTCCTCCACCGGCGCAATCTCGAGTGTGACCGTGTCACCCGCGTCAACGTCGACTGCTTCGCTCAGCTTCCGATCCACCCGTAGCCAATGGCTGGCCTGTCCGTCCGGCTCCAGCGTCGCCTGAAAGGCCGTGCCGTTGATTGTTCCCTCCACCGTCACCATGCTTCGCGAGGGAAGCTTCCCGCTCGCTGCCTTCGGTAGCACGAGAAACGTCCAGCCATCCTCGCCGTCCCCGGCCGGCCGGAGGAGCTTCGTCTTGAACCGGATGACGGAGGTCGTTGTGTTCATCCTCGATTGGTAGCACCAATTCCGCCCACAGGCACGCCTTGCGCTCAGCAGCTTTGACTCTGCACAGGTCTCGACGGGCGGCGCAAAACTACCGGCCACTTTTGGGCATGCGAATCCGGGGGAGCAATTGCTCAAGAATCAGAGCTACGGATTGCTCGACCGATTGCTGGTCGGTCCGGACATTAATCTCTGCGTTGTCCGGCGCTTCGTAGGGCGCATCGATTCCGGTGAAGTCGCGGATCTCCCCCGCGCGCGCCTTTTTGTAGAGGCTCTTCGGATCGCGCTCCTCGCAGACGGCGAGCGGCGCATCGACAAAAACCTCGATGAACTCGGCCTGCGCGGCCAGGGCGATGGCGCGGGCGCGCCGGCGGTCGGCGCGGTAGGGCGAGATAAAGGCGGTGATCGCAACCGTGCCGGCATCGGCGAGGAGCTTTGCCACTTCGCTCACCCGCCGGATGTTTTCCTCCCGGTCCTCGGGCGAGAAGCCGAGGTTGGCGTTGAGGCCATGGCGGATGTTGTCGCCATCGAGCACGTAGGTGTGCATTCCGCGCGCGAACAGTTCCGCCTCGAGGGCGCGCGCGATGGTCGATTTCCCGGCGCCGGACAACCCGGTGAGCCAGACGACCGCGCCGCGGTGACCGTTCTGCGCGGCGCGCGCGGCGGCGTCCACTTTCCCTTCGCTCCAGAAGATATTTTGGCTCTTCGCCGCGAAGCGCTGCGTGTAGGTGCCGCCGACCACGATGCCGCCGCCAGCGATGCGGCCTTCGTCGATGATAACGAAGCGGCCAAGAGCCGGGACGCGGTCGTGGTTATCCATGACGAGCGGGGCGCGCGTCTGCAGGGTGACACGGCCTACCTCATTGCGCGCTACTTCCGCAGCCGCTCCGGTGGCTACTTCGAGCGTGGAGGAATCCATTACCTCCTCGATCGTGGCCACCTCGCATTTCACTTCCTGGGTAGCGAGGCGGAGTGTGTAAGGCCGGTCCATCGTGAGCGGCGCCTCCGCCAGCCAAAAAATCTCGGCCTGGAAACGATTCGATTCGATCGGCGCCGCCGCTGGATGGGAACCGACATGACCGCGCTCGACAAAGATCTGCTCCGCAAGCGTGATCCCGATCGCCTCTCCGGCGCAGGCAAAAGCAGGCGGCGCGTCGTTCCATGATTCAATGGTGGCAACGCGTGCAATCTTGTTCGCGGGCGCAAAAACGAGCTCGTCCCCCACCCGCAGCGTCCCGCTCTCGACCCGGCCGGCGATGATCCGCCGCGCATCGAAGCGATAGACATCCTGCACGCAAAAGCGGAGCGGCTGGTCCGCCGGTTCGCTCGCCAGCTCCAGGTCGTCGAGCGCTTCCAGCAACGTCGGCCCGTCAAACCAGCAGAGTGCGCCGCCGCGCCGCGCCACGTTTTCGCCCGCGCGCGCCGAGGCTGGGAGGAAACGCCGGGCCGTGATCCCAAGCGTGCCGAGGAACGCGCGGTATTCCTCTTCGATCGCTGCGAAGGTCGCAGGTGCGAAATCGACGAGGTCCATCTTGTTCACGAGCACGAGCACCTGCCGGATTCCGAGCAGACTGAGCAAATACGCATGCCGGCGGCTCTGCTCGCGCACACCTTCGTTGGCCGCGATCACGAGCACGGCGGCGTCCGCACTGGCCGCACCGGTGATCATGTTTTTCAGGAACTCGCGATGCCCCGGCGCGTCGATGATGACGTAGCGCCGGTGCTCGGACCGGAACGGAATCTGAGTCGTGTCGATCGTGATGTTCTGCGCCTGCTCCTCAAGCAGCGCATCAAGAAGGAAGGCAAACTCGAACTCCATCCCTTCCGCGGCGCACGCCTCCTGCACGGCCGCGATCTTTCCCTCCGGAAGTGAGTCGGTGTCGTGCAGGATCCGGCCGATGACGGTCGACTTGCCGTGATCGACGTGGCCGACAAAAACGATCTTCAGACGCGGTTCGTGGTTCACATGAATCCTCTCGCGCGCAATTTTTGCATCGCGTTGCGCTCGTGATGATCCTGCGCGCGGCCGGCGCGCTCGCTCGTGCGGGTGGTCTCCAGTTCGGAAATGATCTCTTCGATCGTGGCCGCATTGCTCCGGATGGGATTCGTGATCGGCATGCAGCCTAACGAGCGGTAACGCCAGCCATCCCGCGCGAAATACATCTGCGGAATCGGAATCTTTTCCCGTTGGATGTAGCGCCAGATGTCGGCTTCGGTCCAGTCGAGGAGCGGCTGCACCCGGACGTGCTCGCCCGGGCCGGCGCTGCTCGCGAACTGGCCCCAAAATTCGGGCGGCTGATCTTTGTAGGACCATTCCGACTGCGCGTTGCGCGGCGAGAAATAGCGTTCCTTGGCGCGCGTCGCGTCCTCGTCGCGTCGGATCCCGGTGATGAGCCCGTCCCACCCGTGCTCGGCCAGCGCCTGTTGGAGCGCGACCGATTTTAATTCATGCGTCACCGTGACCGGGTCGTGCGTCTCGTAGCCAATCCCGCGGGCGCGTGCCTCTTCGTTAATCTTCACGATCAGCTGCAGCCGGTAGTGTTCCGCCGCCCAAGTGCGGAACTCGAGCATCTCGGGAAACTCGTAAGTGGTGTCGATGTGTAGAACCGGATAGGGCACGCGGCCGAAGAAGGCTTTGAGCGAAAGCCAGATGAGGACGTTTGAGTCCTTCCCCATCGACCACGGCATGGCGAGATGGCGAAAGGCGTGGAAGGCCTCGCGCAAAATGTAAACACTCTGGTCTTCGAGCTGGTCGAGGTGCGTGGTGGGCATTTTCGGCGGTTGCGACGGGGCGCGGGTCTTCTAGTATTCGCCATGCCGGAAACTCGTCCAGCGGCCTACGATTCGAAGATCGAGGGCAACATCATTTTCACCCAGCTCGATGCCGCGATTAACTGGATGCGCAAGAACTCGCTTTGGCCGATGCCGATGGGCCTGGCCTGCTGCGCAATCGAGCTGATGGCGACCGCGGCTTCGCGTTTCGACATCTCGCGCTTTGGCGCGGAAGTGATGCGTTTTTCGCCGCGGCAATGCGACGTGATGATCGTGGCCGGCACCGTGACCTACAAGATGGCGCTGGCCGTGAAGCGAATTTACGAGCAGATGCCGGAGCCAAAATGGGTCATCGCGATGGGCGCCTGCGCCTCGACCGGCGGCATGTATCGCTCGTACGCGGTCCTGCAGGGTATCGACCAGTTGCTGCCGGTGGACGTCTACGTCTCCGGTTGCCCGCCGCGGCCGGAAGCCCTGCTCGAGGGGCTGATGAAGCTCCAGGAAAAAATCTCGACCGAGCGTTCCTTCGTTGCGCAGAAGCGCGTCCTCCTGAATCAGCTCGAGCCGATGTTGCCATGACCGGCGCGGAATTGATTGCCTCGTTAGGCAAACTTTTCGGCGAGCGGATTCAGCAGAAGATCGAGTTTCGGGGCGAGACGACGTTCGTGATTGCGCGCGAGCACCTGCACGAGGTGCTGAAGTTTTGCCGGGACGAACTTTCCTTCGATTACCTGCTCGATATCAGCAGCGTGGACAATTACGGAATCGAGCCGCGGTTCGAGGTGGTCTATGAGCTCTACTCGATGACGCTGGCGATCCATCTCCGGATCAAAACGGCGGTCTCGGAAGACGATCCCACGGTGGCAACAGCGAGCGATCTCTGGCCGACGGCCAATTGGCACGAGCGCGAGATTTACGACATGATGGGGTTACGCTTCACGGACCATCCCGATCTGCGCCGGATCTTGATGTGGGAAGGCTATCCCTACTTCCCGCTCCGGAAAGAATTCCCGCTCCAGGGTCTGCCGAGCGACATGCCGGACGTGGCCTTCACTTCCGCCGCTCCGCTGGAAGGCGGGCCGTTCGTGACCCGGCCGAGCACGGCGACGGTCAAAGATCGCGAGCCGCGCGCGCGCAGCTTCGAGCACGAGCTCTAGGCACTCGTTAGGCAAGCCGCGAGCAGGCGGCCAAATTCCTGCGCCGCTTTCCGTCCGGTCACCAACACATCGGCGTGGCTCAGTTCCTCGTCGAGAATGCCGGCGCCCCAGTTGGTCAGGCAGGAGAACCCGGCGACCTCGAGCCCGAGGGCGCGGGCTTGAATCGTTTCGAGCACGGTCGACATCCCGACGGCATCCGCGCCAAGCGTGCGCAGCATGCGAATCTCCGCCGGCGTCTCATACTGCGGGCCAAGCAGGCCGGCGTAGACGCCTTCGTGCAGCGTCGTGCCAAGACGTTGCGCCGCCGCTCTGAACTGCTCGCGCCAACGCTGCGAGTAGGCATCGCCCAGGTCGATGAACTGCGCGGCAGCCACGAGCGGGCTGGTGCCGGTGAGATTAAGATGATCGCAAAGCATCATCCAACTGCCGGGGTGAAAAGCGGGATTCACCGTGCCAGCGGCGTTCGTCAGGATGACACGATTAATGCCGTGCGCGGCGAGGAGGCGGATGTGCGCGGTCACCTTCTCGGCAGAGTGCCCTTCATAAAGATGGGAGCGGCCCTGCGCGTAGACCACATGCATTTCACCGATGCGGCCGAGGACAAACTGACCGGCGTGCCCGGCGACCTTCGAGGTCGGTAATTCCGGGAAGGCGCTGTAAGGAATGCGCTCTGCGGCCGGTTCATCCTCGACCAGCGCGCTCAAGCCGGAGCCCAGCACGATCGCTGTTTTTGCCCGCCAATTCCGGAGCCGATCGGCTGTTTCTGTGTTCAAAAATCAGGCCGCGGAGACCGGTGGCGCGGTCTCGGGTTTCTTCGTCCCGGCCATGATGTCGGGCCGCAGACCGTCGTCGCGCAGGGGCGCTGTCTTCGCGTCCTGTTTCGGGTAGGCGATGCGCGTGTGCAGCATCGTCATGAGGGTGAAGCGGAAACGTTCCCGAATGATATTTAACTCCGCCAAGGTCAGGTCGCATTCGTCGAGCTGCCCGTCGGCGATGCGAGCTCCGACGAGGTCGTTCACCATCTGCTCGACTTTTTGCGGGGTCGGCTTTTCGAGGCTGCGCGAAGCGCTCTCGCACATGTCGGCGAGGCTGATGATCGCGCTCTCGCGCGTCTGCGGTTTCGGGCCGGGATAGCGGAAGCTTTCCTGCGCCACGTCCGGTACGTCCTCCTCGCGCATGTTCATAATCTTGCCGCCAGCGCGCGCGTCTTCAGCCTGCTGGAGGGCGCGCTTGTAGAAATAGTAAACGAGCGAGGTGCCGTGGTGCTGCTGGATCACGTCCACGATCTGGCGGTTGAGGTCGTGCTTGAGCGCGAGGTCCACGCCCTCCTTCACGTGCGCGATGATAATGAGCGCGCTCATGGTCGGCGCGAGATCGTCGTGCGGGTTCCGCTCGAAATTCATATTCTCGGTGAAGTAGTCGGGCTTCACCAGCTTGCCCACGTCGTGGAAATAGGAGCAGACGCGGCAAAGCGTGCCGTTCGCGCCGATCGCCTCTGCGGCCGACTCCGCGAGGTTCGCGACCACGAGACTGTGGTGATAAGTGCCCGGCGCCTCGATCGTCATCCGACGGAGGAGCGGATGGTTCAAGTCGGACGCTTCGAGCCAGGAAATATCTGTCGTGATGCGGAAGCCGTGCTCGATCATCGGCAGGATGCCACCGACGAGAGTGGCCGTGATGATGCCGTTCAGGACCGCGAAAGCGCTCTGGAGCCCGATCATCTGCCAGTCGTTCGCGCGTGGCGTGAGGAGATCGATCGGCCCGATAAAGCCGAAGGCGAGCGCGAGCAACCAGAGGGCAATGCCAACGCCTAAGCCGGCCTTGATCAAGCGGCTCCGCCGCCGCACCTGAAGCGTGAGATAGACCGCGACAAACCCGCTGACCAAACTGCAAGCCAGCAGCGGAATATCGAAGCCACCAAAGAGCAGCCGTGTCCAAAGGCTAACGAAAACAGCGGCGTAAAGGCCGTGATTGCGCCCAAGCAACACGCTTAGAACGAGCGGCGCGAAGGCGTAGGGCGTGAGTAAAGCGGCTGTCTCCGGCCGCAAAAGCTCGATGACTTTGCTGCTGCACAGAATGAGCAGGAGCTTCGTCACCGCGAGCTGGACGAACATGACCCCGAAGACGAGCAAGAGGCGCGAGCTGCGCGCGAAGGTCTTCGGCTGGTTGACCCAGAGCTGCACTATCGCGGTGCCAAAAAAGAGGAGCGCGACGACGAAGATCATCGTCGGTTCCTGCAGAGTGCCGCTGAAGACGAGGAGCGCGAGACCGCCAACAAAGGCGGCGAAAATCAGGATCTTCGCAAACTCCGCGTGCTCGAGCCGATGCAGCACATCGTTCGTTCCGGCGCGGCGGCGCCTTTTTTTACCGGAGGCGAGGCCGCGCTTCACGAGCGCTTTGCGTTTCAGAAACTCGAACATCGGTTACTTGCGGGCGCCGATCGCAGGCGAGCGATGCTGCTGGTAGGCGTTGATGATCGCGCGCACCAGTTCGTGCCGCACCACATCGCGCTCGCTAAAGTAGGTCATCGCGATCCCAGGCACGTTCTTCAGCGCCTGGAGGGCCTCGACCAAACCGGAACGCTTGTTTGATGGCAAGTCGATTTGCGTGACGTCGCCGGTCACGACGCACTTCGAGCCCTGCCCGATGCGGGTGAGCAGCATGAACATTTGCTCGGTCGTCGTGTTCTGTGCTTCATCGAGAATGACGTAGGCGTTCGCGAGGGTGCGGCCGCGCATGTAGGCGAGCGGCGCCACCTCGATCGTCTGCCGCGTCATGGCGCGCTCGATCTCCTCCGGCTCCAACATGTCGCGCAGCGCGTCGTAAAGCGGGCGGAGATAGGGCGTGATCTTTTCCTGGAGATCGCCCGGCAAAAAGCCAAGCGCTTCGCCAGCCTCGACGGCGGGCCGGGTCAAAATGATGCGGCTGACCTGCTCCTTCTTCAGCGCCTCGACCGCTTTCGCGACCGCGAGATAAGTCTTGCCGGTACCGGCCGGGCCAACACCGAAAACGATGTCGTGTTTCTGGATCGCCTCGCCATAGGCGCGCTGTCCCGCCGTCCGCATGACGATAGGCGCCTTGCGCGGCGAGGTGATGATCTTGACGTCCACGACGTCGCTTAGATTGTCAGGGCGGGCTTCAGTCACGGCATTGAGAGCGTAGTTGAATTGTTGTTTTTGAATTTCGACTCCCTTGAGGCGGGCCTGCTCGAGTTGATCGAATACGCGCTGCGCGCGGTCGAGTTGGTCCGGCTCGCCTTCCAGTTTCACCCAGCCTTCGCGCGTCGTGACCTTCACGCCTAACGAGTCCTCGAGGTTCTTGAGCAGCTTGAGGTCGTTCGCGTAGAGCGACTGGAGAGAGCGTGCGCTCTCAAACTGCAAGGTGCGGGTTTCAGCCATTCGGCAGTCTCGCCGCTGCGAGGCAGGCAGGCTAGCGGAAGCCGTAAACGAGCGCCCAATGGGTGCGCTCTTCCGGGGATTCCTCCACGCTGACGATGATGAAATAGCTGCCGGTGGTCTGGGGAAGAACGCGGGCCGCAGCAAAGCGGCTCTTCTGCCAGCTATCGGACTCGACCAATTTTCCCTCGGAGTCGTAGATGTGCACGGAGATCTTCGCCTTCTCCACTTCAGTCCCGAGCCAGAACCAATACTCGTTTCCCTTAAAGAGCTGCTGTTTGACCGCCTTCTGCTCGGGCGCGCCGAGGTCGCCACCCCAGTAATCCTCACGCACCTGGAAGCCGTCTTTCACATAAGTCTCGGCCGCCTGAAGCGCGAAGGCTTGCGCGTCGTCCACCGTGGCGGAAACACGTCCAGCCGCGGCGAGCAGGACAAAGGTAAGGAGCGCGAACCGTGTCGAATTCTGGAGAATGAGAGGCATAGGTCAGCGAGTCACGATGGCCTGGTCCAAGCGCGAGGTGATGTCGTTGATTCGCTTGACCGAGTCCGCAGAGATCGCGGCATCGCCCACGTCGATCAACGGCCGCACTTCGCCAAGGGCGGTGCGGATATCCTGCACCAGTTTGGAATTGAACTGCGGCATCTGGCGCAAGCGCTCTTCGAAATACCCGAGAAGGTCTGGCTGATGCAACAGCTCCGCGCCATCGGCGGAGAAGCGCTTATGTACCACCGAGGTCAGCACCTCCGTGCCGCGCAGCCAGCCGCCGAGGCTGACAAGATGCGAAAGCTTTTCGTCGTCCATCTCACGCATCGCCTGCTGCACGCTGTTCTGCGTGCGATCGAGTTCCTGGCGGACGCCAACCCAATTCCGTTTGTCAGCTGCTTCTGTGATCGCCTTTGCATGCGGCGTAATCGAGTTCCCCACGCCGATCCCTTTCGCCAGCCCAAGAACACGCTGGCCGATATCCTTTACGGTGGGCGCGTCCTCGGCCTGCACTGCAATAAAGCCATCCGCGATCACCGTGCCCAAGAGGAGCGCAATGCGCGGGCGCTCGGTAAAGTTGCTCCCCTTCCCGTTCCGCACGTATTCCTTCCAGTTGACGCCGCCGAGCTTGTTTAGCGCGCCGAAAATTTCGTTCGGAAGCGGCACGACCACGTCATCGACCTTCTTCGCGAGCTGCTTCACGTCGATGCGTTGCGGCGGAGCCTCGGCGCCGTGGGCGGTCAGGGAAAAGGCGACGGCTGCGACCGCTGTCGCTTTGAGGAGTGGAGAAATCATTCGAGCTTTCGACTGTTGAAGTGGAGTTCTATTCAGGATTAGTGGTTAACTCTAGACGGAACTCACCAGCGCACAAATCACCCCAAACCAACCTTTTGACAGCTTCTAATCGCATGAAATCTCCGGAGTGGCGGCATCGGGCTGCAGTTCCTGCCCGGTTGGTGAAACGTTCCGCATGACCCCGCAACGCGCTGCGGAAATCCTCGGGAACGCGAGCTCGAAGCGAATCGTCGTCATCGGCGATCTGATGCTGGACGAATTTGTCTGGGGAAAAGTAGGCCGCATTTCGCCCGAGGCGCCGGTGCCGGTAGTCGAAGTCACGGGCGAGAGTTTCTATCCCGGCGGCGCAGCGAACGTGGCGCGCAATCTCCACGAATTCATCGAACACACCTCCGTCATCGGCATGCTGGGGAAGGATCGCGGTGGTCAGCAGCTGCGCGACCTGCTCGAGGAATGCCAGATCGATACCTCGCACACAATCGAGGACCCCGATTTCCCGACCATCGTTAAGACGCGCATCGTCGCGCGCCAACAGCAGGTCGTGCGGGTCGACCGCGAGAGGCTGCGCAACCCGAGCCCCGAGCAGGTGGACTTGGTCGCGCAGCGCGTAGCCGACGCACTTGCGACAACCGACGCGATCATCTTCGAGGATTACGGCAAGGGTTTCCTCTCGGCGGAAATGGTTGAGCGCGTCACGCGACTTGCGCGCAGCGCCGGCAAAATCGTGACCGTAGATCCAAACCCGCGCCACGCCCTCGCCTGGAAAGACGTCACCGCCGTGAAACCCAACCGCAGCGAAGCCTTTCTCGCGGCCGGGATTCCATGGTGCGATCCCGTCGATCCCGCGGAGGACGATGCTGCCCTGCGCGAGGTCGGTCGCATACTCCTGCAGAAATGGGGCACAAAATTCCTCCTCATCACTCTCGGCGAGCAGGGCATGATGCTTTTCGAGCGCGACGAGGAACCGCATCACATCCCGACGAAGGCGCGCCAGGTCTTCGACGTCTCCGGCGC
>JBKJKL010000111.1:0-7394 GCA_046597485.1 Chthoniobacterales bacterium | reverse complement strand
CCTTGATTATGAACCATCGAATAAAACGAAGTGTTTAGCCATTGAGTCCGCTTATGAACTCACGGCCCGGATTACCGAGGGGTGGCCCCAGAGCGAACGAAATCGCTGCTGGGCCTGGGCTCCGCCAACGAAGATAGCGCTCTCCGACCCACCGCCTGATCTCAACATCGATGTTCGAGGAGTAATACGCCAGGGAAAGGTGGAGAAGTTCTTTCTCGTCGAAGTCAACCCCGAAGGACAGGTAGCGAGGGTATTCGGACGTAAGCCTTCCGATGCGGGATGGGTGGCGGAAGCTCTTTGAAGCCAGTAAGCAAAATGCCCGAGAAACCGATAACGCAGCAGTTTCACATCCCTTCTCTCGACGGCTTGCGTGGAATCGCAATTCTCCTCGTCATGCTCAATCATGCGATCGGCTTACCGCTTGTTCACTATGGTGGCGCGCGCTCCATCCTAAGCAACATGGTCGCCTCAACTGGCTATGGTGTGCAGCTGTTCTTTGTCCTTTCCGGATTTCTTATCAGCGGAATCTTGCTCGATTCTCGAGGCACCGACGGCTATTTTAAAAACTTTTACGTGCGCCGCATGCTGCGAATTTTCCCGCTCTATTACGGAACGATTTTCGCCTTCTATTGCATCGCGCGGTTCATTGGCTTTGAGGGAGGGCAGCTGTTTTTCCATCGTTTGCCATGGCTGCTCACTTACACTTCAAACGTTCTCATCACCCTGCGCCATGACTGGTCTTTTGTATTTGGAACACATTCGCTCGGGCATTTCTGGTCACTGGCGGTCGAGGAGCAATTTTACCTACTCTGGCCCGCCGTCGTCTTATGGTCGTCCACGCGAAGCTTGAAGCGTATCTGCCTCGCGGCCATCGCGCTCGGCTACGTTTCGCGGACTCTCCTCCTTTACCCCGGCCACAATCTTCTTGGCGCGATCGTTTTTCTTCCCTGTCAGGTAGATGCTTTAGCGATTGGTGCATTGCTCGCTCTTCTTGTTCGGGAAGATGAAGCGACCGTCGCCGCCTGCGCATTGCCTGCGACGCTCCTCTGTGGCGCTATCTGGCTTGGCTCCTGTGCAGAAATGGACCTGCTTTTGACTGCCGGTATGACCGCGTTCTCCATCATGTCCGCTGGTCTGCTCGCCCTCTGTTTGTATACGCAGTGGTCTTTGGTTGTCGGGAATGTTGTTCTACGTCAGTTTGGCAAATACAGTTACGCGATTTATGTGTTCCACGTAATCATTCTACCTTTTGTGTTTCCCGCAAAAGCCTTCCTGGGACTGGCGCTCTTTACCCTCCTTTTCATTGCGACTTCGTTTCTAGCTGGGTGGCTGTCGTGGCACTTATTCGAAGTGCATTTCTTGCGCTTGAAGCGTTTCTTTCCAACCGGTAGCGCGGTCTCGTGGACACCCCGCTCTCGACGTGAACTTCTTGCAACGCGTGAAACGTAGGCTCTTAGCTGCTGATTTACAGCATATCCTTGCCCGGACAGGCGACCTCTGGGAACTGTTGCGTAAAGCCCAGATCCTAATCACAGGCGGAACCGGGTTCTTCGGCACCTGGCTTCTTGAGTCGTTCCTCGCCGCGAACGAGGCTCTTGATCTAGATGCCCGCGCCGTTGTCCTGACCCGGAGTATATCGGAGTTCCGAAAGCGAGCACCGCACTTGGCGGGAAGTCGATTTATCCTTGAGCACGAAGGGGATGTTCAAAATTTCAATTTCCCCAAAGGAGAATTCCGATATGTCATCCATGCGGCAACCCAACCAGATCTCGTCTCAGGTGATGCGGGTGCCTTATTTAACGCCAACCTACAAGGCACGAGTCGAGTGCTAGCCTGCGCCGCCGCCACGGGCGCGCGACGACTTCTCTTTACGAGTTCAGGAGCTGTTTATGGCCGTCAGCCGACCGACCTGACGCATGTTCCCGAGGAGTATCTGGGGGCGCCAACGACGCTTGATCTGACGACGGCATATGGGCAAAGCAAGCGAGCGTCGGAGTTCCTTTGTCTTGCGGAGGCGGCCCGTGCTGGGTTCGAAGCGCTAATCGCGCGTCCCTTCGCTTTTGTCGGCCCGCACCTGCCCCTCGAGGCGAACTACGCGATTGGTAATTTTGTCCGGGATGCGATAAGCGGCGGTCCCATCCGAATCGCGGGAGACGGAACTCCTTATCGATCGTATCTCTACGCGGCTGATTTAGCGATTTGGCTTTGGGCGATTCTCTTCCGCGGGAAGCCCGGGGAAGCTTACAACGTCGGCTCGGATCATGATGTTGATATCGCTGAACTCGCTCGCACTGTGGCGAGTGTTATCGACCCGAAAGTGGAAGTCGTCATCGCGCAGCAGCCGGACCCCACGGGTAAGCCGCTGCGTTACGTGCCCTCGATCGAGAAGGCGCGTCGCGAACTCGGGCTGGAATCGTGGATCGATTTGAAAGAAGGCATCAAGCGCATGGCCGACTGGTATCGCGCGCCAAGAGAATCATGAAAGTATCCGACTACGTCGTCGCGTTTCTCGCGAAAGAGGAGCTGACAGAAATCTTCACCGTCTCGGGCGGCGGCATCGCGCATCTGCTCGATTCTATCGGGCAGGAATCGCGGCTGCATTATCATTGCAACTATCACGAGCAAGCTTCCGCGATCGCGGCGGAGGGTTATGCGCGCGTCACCGGAAAGGTCGGCGTCTGCCTGGTCACGATCGGGCCGGGCGCGATCAACGCGCTTTCCGGGATCGTCGGGGCTTGGTACGATTCGATTCCGCTCCTTGTGATCTCCGGTCAGGTGCGTTCGGATTTAATCGCCGACTACACGAAGGTGCGGCAGCGCGGTCCGCAGGAAGGGAACGTGATCGAGATGGCGCAGCCGGTGACAAAATATGCCTTCTCGGTGCGCGAACCGGCGCGGATTCGTTGCGAGTTGGAGAAGGCGCTACACCTCGCTAAGAGCGGACGACCAGGCCCGGTTTGGATCGAGATCCCGTTCGACGTCCAGGGTGCGGAGGTTGACGCGTCCACCCTCGCGGGGTTCGAGCCGGAGCCGGAACAACACAGCGAAGCGTCGCTCGCGGCCGATGTGGCGAAGGTTGCGGAAGCGATCAAAGCCTCCCGCTGCCCACTCGTCATCGTGGGCAACGGCGTGCGCCTTGCCGGTGCGCGAAAGCTTCTGCTCGAGTTCATCGAGCGAAACCAGATTCCCGCGGTGACGCACTGCATGGCGAAGGATCTTCTCGCGGAGGACCACCCGCAGAACATGGGCGTCTTCGGCACTGCGGGTCAGCGCCGCGCGAACTTCGCCATCCAGAACGCGGACTTACTGATCGTCCTCGGCGCGAGCCTGTGCGTGACCAAGCTGGGCTTTAACTATGCCGGCTTCGCGCCGCGGGCGAAGAAGGTGGTGGTGAATATCGATCCCGGACAGGTGAAGCATCAGGCCCTGCAGCCGGACATTCCGGTGGTGGCCGATGTGAAAGATTTCCTGGAGGCGTTACTGCGCGAAAAGGCAGGCGCCGCTCACCAGCCAGCCGCGCGCTGGACGGAAGCCTGCGCGATCTGGCGGCAGCGTTATCCGATCATCCTGGACGACTACTTCACCGATAAAGAGTTTGTGAATATCTACGTCTTCATGGATCGCCTCTCCGGCATGCTGAAGCCGGAAATGCCATGCCTGGCTGGTAATGGCTTCGACGTTGTCGCCTCCTACCAGGCCTTCAAGGTGAAGGAGGGCCAGCGCCTGATCTACAGCGGCAACTGGGGATCGATGGGCTGGGACCTGCCACTGGCCATCGGCGTCTGTTTCGGCATCGGCTGCAAACCGACCGTTCTCGCTACAGGCGACGGTAGCTTCCAATGGAACATCCAGGAGTTGCTGACGGCGCAATTCAACAAACTGCCACTCAAGATTTTCATTTTGAACAACGGCGGCTACGGCAGCATCCGGCTGACGCAGAATTCACTCTTTGGCGGCCGGCTCGTGGCGGCGGATGCGAGCTCCGGGGTGGGAACGGTCGACTTCCGGAAGCTGGCTGATCTTTACGGCTTCCACTACGTGCAGATGCGGAACAACGACGCGATCACGGCCTGCGTGGAAGAGATGCTGCAGACGGACGGGCCGGCGATCTGCGAAGTGATGGTCTCACCGGACGCCGCGATCACGCCGAAAGCTTCTGCCTTCCGCCGCGCCGATGGCACGATCGAATCGCGTCCGCTCGAGGACATGGCGCCATTCCTCCCGCGGGAGGAGATTGCCGAGAACATGAGTCTCGTCGCCGACGAGCATGTGCCGGCGAGAACCTAGTGAGCGGCGCAGTGACCATGCCGCTGCGCGCGCTTGTCGTTGGGCTCGGCAGTATCGGGCAACGCCATCTCCAGAACCTGCGCACGCTGTTTCCGGAGGCGCAGATCGCGGTCTGGCGGCGCGAAGGCCAACTCTCGGAGCCGATCGAGAATGTCCATTATGTTTCGGATGCGCAGGCTGCGATCGAGTTCGCGCCGCAGTTTGCCATCCTCGCTAATCCCGCCCCGATGCGCCTCGCCGCGGCTTCCGCACTGGCGGCCGCCGGCATTCATCTACTGCTGGAAAAACCGATCGCCGATCGCTCTGAGGGCATCGCGGAACTGCTCGCTGATTGCCGGAAGCGCGGGCTTGTCGTCGCGATGGGCTACACGCTGCGGTTCAACGAATCGCTGCGCGCGGCTCGGCAGGCGATCCTCGACGGTTCCATCGGGCGCCTGATTTCCATTCGCTCCGAAGTGGGTTCTTACCTGCCGGATTGGCGCCCCGGGATTGATTACCGAACGACCGTGAGTGCGAGCGCGAAGCTGGGCGGCGGTGCGGTTCTCGAGCTGAGCCATGAGCTCGATTACGTCCGCTGGATCGGCGGCGAAGTGGAGGCCGTTCATGCCAGCCTCGCTACCGTGAGCGATCTCGAGTTGGATGTGGAAGACACTGCGGAGATTACCTTACAAATGCAGAACGGGAGCCTCGCCCAAATCCACCTCGACCTCACCCAGCGCGCCTCGATTCGGCAGTGCCGCTTCATCGGGACGGAAGGCACCTGCGTCTGGGACGGGATCGCGAACAAGGTGACGCTGTTGACCGCGGCGAACCGCGCCGGCTCCGTGATCCACGACGACGGAAAGCCGGATCGGAATCAAATGTATCTCGCGGAGCTCGATGATTTCCTTGAAGCGATCCGTTCGAAGACCGAACCCGCTGTGTCCGGGGCGGACGGCCTGCGTGTGTTGGAGATCGCGCTCGCCGCGAAGCAATCGCACCGCGAACAACGCACCGTGCGCCTCTCGCCCATGCCGCATCATGCGTAGCCTTGCCGAACTCAGCGACCTCTCCGGCCGGCGGGCTTTTGTCACCGGCGGCGCCGGTCACATCGGCCTCGCTTGTGCTGAGGTGCTGCTGGAATTGGGCGCCGCGGTCGCGATTGTCGACAAGGATGAAAGCGCTTGCTCCGCGCGGGCGCAGTCGTTAGGCGGGAAGGCTTTGCCGCTCCCATGCGACCTGAGCGACGAAGCCGCGACGCGCGGTGCGGTCGACTCCGCCGTGCAAAAGTTTGGCGGCCTCGACATCCTGATCCACTGCGCGGCCTTTGTCGGCACGACGCAGATCGAAGGCTGGTCCGCGCCCTTTGAGAAGCAAACGGTCGCCGCCTGGGAGAGCGCGATGCGCGTAAACCTGACTGCGCCCTTCGTCATGGTCCAGCAGGCGCAGGTCGCCCTGAGGGCATCCGGCCACGGCGCGGTCATTCTCTTTAGCTCCACCTACGGTCTGGTTGCGCCAGACATGGGACTTTATCGCGACACGACGATGGCGAACCCGGTCGGCTACGGCGCATCGAAGGGCGGCGTCTTGCAGCTTGTGCGTTATCTCTCCTCGCTCCTCGCGCCGGAAGTTCGGGTGAATGCGATCTCGCCCGGCGGCGTCGCGCGCGGGCAACCAGAAGTGTTTCGTCAGCGCTATGAAGAGCGCACGCCGTTGCGACGCATGGCGGTCGAGGAAGACTTGAAAGGCGCAGTCGCTTATCTCGCGAGCGACATGTCGGCCTACGTCACCGGGCAAAATCTGGTGGTCGATGGAGGTTGGACCGCGTGGTGAAACCAGTCGCGAATCTGGGGGCGCGCGCGGTTGGCGACGGTCAGCCGTGCTTCGTCATCGCTGAGGTGGGCGTGAACCACAACGGCGACATCGCATTGGCGAAGAAGCTGATCGATGCGGCGGCCGCGGCCGGCGCGGATGCGGTCAAATTCCAAGCTTTTCGAACCGAGAAACTAACGACGAAGGCCGCGCCGAAAGCACTGTATCAGCTCGCCGGAACCGGGAGCGAAGAGTCGCAATTTGAGATGCTGAAGCGTCTCGAGCTCAGCAGTGAGTCAAACCGCGAACTTATGACTTACAGTCGAAGCCGCGGCGTGGAATTTCTCTCTACCCCTTTCGACGAGGCGAGCGCGGACGAGTTGCTTGAGCTCGGTGTCGGCGTGCTCAAGCTGCCATCCGGCGAGCTGACTAATCTTCCTTTTCTCACCCACGTGGCGAAGCGCCGCGTGCCGGTCATTTTATCGACTGGAATGGCGTCGCTCGATGAAGTGGCGGCCGCGGTCGAAATCTTTCATCGGCACGAAAGCCGCGAGTTCGTTCTGCTGCATTGCGTGAGCAGCTACCCGGCGACGGCGGCGGATTGCAACCTGCGCGCGATGCAGACGATGAAGGACGCGTTCAGCGTGCCGGTCGGTTTTTCCGATCACACGATCGGGACAGATGTCGCGCTTGCTGCCGTCGCGCTCGGTGCCTGTTTGATCGAGAAACATCTGACCTTGGATCAGCAACTGCCGGGTCCGGATCACAAGGCTTCGGCGGAACCGGATGTCTTTGCGGCGCTCGTGCGTGGAATTCGGTTAGTAGAAGCCGCGCTCGGCGATGGCGCAAAGGAGCGACGGCCGGCGGAGCAGAACACTGCGGAGGCAGCGCGGCGCAGCATCGTCGCGGAAGTGGACATTCCAGCAGGCGCGGTCATCGCGGCGGAAATGCTCGTCTTGCGACGGCCCGGCACGGGTCTCGCGCCGGCGAGGTTGCCTGAAATTACGGGACGCGCGGCGCGTCGCTCGATTGCGGCGGGTGACATCATCTCCATGGAGATGCTGCAGTGAGAACGATCGGCGTCGTGACCGTCGCGCGGTCGGATTACGGGATTTACCAGCCGGTGCTGAAACAGCTCGCGGCGGAGAGGGACGTGCGCCTGCTTTTGTTTGTCGGCGGCATGCACCTCGCGCCGCAGTTCGGCCATACGGTCGAGGAGATCGAGAAGGACGGCTATGAGATCGCCGGGCGTGTCCGACGTAAGATCCATCTCGACGCGTGCGGCGATCTCATAGCCGTCCTTCTCGATCTCCTCG
>JBKJKL010000302.1:0-4994 GCA_046597485.1 Chthoniobacterales bacterium | reverse complement strand
GCTTCCGGGAACTATGTCATGGACGCGACGGCGGAGCCCTGGCAGGTGAACCTGGACGAAACTGGTGTCTCGCGGAGCGGTTATCTAGGCAAGAAGACGATCGAACCGAGCACGGTGAGTGTGACCGGATTTAATATCGATCTGCCGCGGGCGACTTCGCTCATTTACGGGACGATGAAGACGCCGGCGAACGTGCCAGTGCCGTTTGCTCAGGTAGGAGGGAACACCAACGGCTCGCCGAGTTTGAAATCATCCGCGACGACCGACGCGAATGGAGATTATTCGCTCGGTGCAATTCCTACGGCTTGGGAGGTGCGCGCCAGGCCCGCCGGGTACCTCGTGCAGAGTAATACCGTGGTCGTGAACGCCAACGGCTCGGCCGTGTTGCAGAATCTTGTAGCTCATCCGGTGACGGCGCACCTGCGCGGGCAGATCCGCGATAATCACAATACCCCGGTAGGCAACGTCGGCATTCTCGCACGCGACCCAAACGCGGCCCCGGGCAACGAGATCAATGCCTACGCGACCACGGATGCGAATGGCAATTTCGACTTGGCCGTCTATGGCGGTGGGGGCACCGCGACCCAGCCCTGGCAGCTACAGCTTAATCAAAACAGCAGCACGCAGATTTATATTTCCACCACTCCCGAGTTTCAGGTGCAGGATGGCGTGGACATTAACGGGATCAACTACGTGGTCTATCTGGTGACGGCGCATCTGCGCGGGCAGGTGCTCGATGAAAACAACGCGCCGATCGCCAACATCGCTGTCTATGCGGCGACTAATACCGGTCTCCTCAATGGCACCAACACCGATGCCGGGGGGAATTTTGATGTCGGGGTTTTTGCCGGCACCTGGCAGCTCGGCTTGAGTAACATCACCGGGCTGGGTCTGATCCCGCAAAATTACTCGACCGTGGTGGTCGATGGGATGGATCAAAACAACATCATCTTCCGCGCGCGGCACACCAATGCCACGATCAGCGCCTCGCTCCGCAACGGCTCGAATGCGCCCATCTCCGGCGTCTCCATGCTCGCCGTCGCGACGCTGAATGGCGCCAGCTACGCCTCTTCCGCCACGACTGACGCCAGCGGCATTGCCGCGCTGCCCGTCTTCTCGGCGAATTGGACCGTGAGCGCGGATGCCAATGGTCTGACCGCGCAGGGCTACGGCCCCGTTGCTAACCAGAGCGTCTTCGTTAATTCCGGCACTTTTCCGTTAAACTTCGTCGCCGGGCCCATCGCCACGGTCGTTTCGCGGAAACTGCACGGCGGTGTCCCGTTCGATATTAACCTCCCGCTCACTGGCAATCCCGGGATCGAATGCCGCGGCGGCACTGGCAACCATCAATTCCTTCTTACCTTTCCGAGAGCAGTCACTTTCGGCGGCGCCAGCGTGACTGCCGGCACAGGCGCCGTGGCTAGCGCCAGTGGCGGTGGCAGCGCGACCCTCACGGTCAATCTCACAGGGGTGACAAATGCACAACGCCTTGTCCTAACCCTCGCGAATGTGAATGACGGGACGAGCACGTTCAACGTCGCTCTTCCGATAGGCATCCTTCTCGGCGATGCGAATGGCGATGGGGTCGTAAACTCCGGCGATGCCACGATCACGCGCGGGCGCTCCGGGCAGCCGACGGATGGGACGAACTTCCGCAGCGACTACAATCTCGACGGCATCATCAATGCGGGCGATGCCACCATCGTCCGCTCTCGGTCGGGTGGTTTTATCCCGTAGGAATGGCTGACTTAGTCAGGACATAGCTGATCCTTGCAGGCGATCAGGTTCTACGTCTAAACATCGATTCTTCCTCCGCAGAGTCTCCCTGTGAGTTTTCGCTTCCGAACGGGAGTTTCATCGCAGGGTTGGTAAATGTCTTAAAGCATTTACAGCGCGCGCGGTTTTTAAGAGGCTGCAGGCGCGCGCTGCGTTCCCCACGCGCCCTATAAAAGTGAAATCCTCCTTTCCTCTGGGGCGGCTCTTCGTCCTCCTCCTGACCTTTGTCCTTATCGGGACAGGCTCGCTTCACGCCTACCGGCTTGCTCACGATCACCAACAGCACCTTCAACGACAACAGCGCGGATTCGACCGGTGCGATCTCCTCCTTCGCCAGTGCCGCGCCTTCAGCCGTGCCTACGATTACGAATTCTAGTATCAGCAGCAACCGCGTGCTCGACCTCACGAATGGCCGCGGTGGCGGGATTTTCAAGGGCAGCTTTAGCACCGCGCGAGTGACCAACACGATTGTCGCCAACAACACCGCGGCCAGCGGGGTAGACGTCAACGGCGCGTTCACTTCCGGCGCCCGCAACGTCAGTCGCGTGGTCACTGGTGGCACCGGTTTCGGTGTCAACGTCGACCTCGCCGGCACCGGCACGTTTCCCCGAGATCCTAGCCTTGATCCGCTGGCGGATAACGGAGGGCCCACTGACACCATGGCGCTTCGTGCCGGTAGCATTGCGATCGATCTCGGCGACGATTCCGTTGCGCCTGCGACCGACCAGAGCGGGTATCTCCGCAGCATCATCGCAGCCCGCCAAGCGCAATATTCCGCTCGATCCGCGGGACTCGTGGGCCGGAACACCTCCAAAGAATGTGACGATCAAACATCATGTCCCGCGCGGTCTGCTGGCTGGGAGGCGCATCGGCTCTCGCATCTTTTGGCCCCTTCAAGGCGGTGTCCGTTTTGCGCTCACGTTCCCGCATCAATCAATGAAGGAAGGCTTTTACCTCCTTTTGATTTTTTCTCACGACAACCAGCACACAGGACAACGACATGAACCAATCCAACTTTTCTACGACACGGAAGGCGCGGGCCGCATGGACTACCGCCGTTTACCGGATGACGACGATAGCTCTCGCCGGAGTTGCGTCTGCCCACGCGGGTGGCCGAATCGACGAACTGCAGGTCTCGGATCAGACCATCGCCCGAGGCTCGGTGCCCACCGTCACCAGCCAAAATATCTACGACCTCAAGGCGCAATGGAGTGATGCTTCTAATCCGAACGCCGTCTGGTCTTACAACGAGGGCTTGAACCCGCTCCCGCACGTGGACGCGTGGCAGAGAAATGGCGGCGGCTGGGGTGTGAACCAGCCAGGGTGGGCAAGATCGGAAGACGGGAGCAATCGCCTCCCGTTTTGGTATAAGAGCAATGGGTCGGAGAATTTCGGACCGGACATACAGGCAGGAGATATCGTGATTCACTCGTGGGACACGACGAATGGCGTCGGCAATGGGCAGGGCAACGTGACCTGGACGAGCCCAACGGCCGGAAGCATCACGATTTCCGGCTCGGTCTGGTCGGCCCGTAACATTGGGCGGACTAATCATTGGAGCCTAACGAGAAACGGAAACCTTCTTAGCGGCGCCGATATTTCCGCGGCGAACTCAAGTCGAGCCGCGCCTTTCAACTTTACGGCCGGATCTGGAGGCGCCGCAGTTTTGGCGAACATCCCGGTCGCGCCCGGCGATGTCATCAAACTGCAAGTCGAAAGGACTTCGTTTTTTGGCGATTTCGTAGGAGTGAATTTCACTGTGACGGGCCCGCAGGGTTGCACCGCCCCACCGGCCGGCATGGTCGGCTGGTGGACAGGCGATGGGAGTGGTCGCGACATCCAAGGCGGTCGGAGCGGCACACCGCAAGGCGACGTGACGTTCGTTCCGGGCAAGGTGGCTCAGGCATTTCGCCTGGACGGGCTGGGCGACCGCATCCTCGTGGGCAATCCACCCAGCTTACAACTACAGGACTTCACGATTGACACCTGGATCAAACGCGCCAGCGCGACCCTCGTGACCAACGACCCTGTGGGCAACCCGGGCGCAGTCTTCTTCGCCTACGGCAATTTGGGTTACGGCTTTGGCATCGACCAGTCGACCAGCCGCCTCTTTCTGACTCACGTCGGAGTGTCTGGCTCGTTTTCGGTCGCGACCGTTACTGACACTAATTACCATCACGTCGCAGTCACGAAACAAGGCGGTACTGTGACCTTCTACGTGGACGGTGTGGCGGATGCGCCAGTGACCTACAATCCCACTTTCACCTTTACCACTGGGGCGGCGATCGGCGCGCGCGGCGATAACGACCTGCGAAACGCTTTTTTTGGCGACATAGATGAGCTCGAGATCTTCAACCGTGCGCTTGCGCCATCAGAAATCAGCGCCGTGTTCAATGCGGGTGCCACCGGCAAGTGCAAACCGCCGCAACCCGCCAATGCTTTCTCCCGCAAAATGCACGGCGCGAACGGATCTTTCGATATCGACCTGATGCCAAACGCGATCGCGGGTGTCGAATGCCGCACCGGCGGGGCTTCCGGCGTTTATCAGATGGTGGTTCAATTTCCCGGAGCGGTTTCCATGGTCAACGCGAGCATCCTGAGCGGCACTGGAAGTGTGAGCGGCTTTATGAACAACACCGGGACGGTGACAATTGACCTAACGAATGTGGGGAATGCGCAGACGCTTATCGCGAAGCTCAATGGCGTGACTGACGGAACGCTGTTTGGCGACGTCCCAATCGCGATGAGCGTGCTTCTCGGAGACTCCAACGGCGACGCCGTTGTTAACTCCGGCGACGCGACACAGGTCCGCACTCGCTCCGGTCAATCTGCCGCTCCCGCGAACTTCCGCTCCGATGTAAACGCGGACGGCACCATTAACAGCGGCGACGCCTTAATTGCTCGCTCGCGTTCCGGGAATTTCATCCCGTAAAGAAGACTGACTTAGTATAGTCCTTCCTGCGTGGGGTCTCACGGTACGTTTCGCTGCGGGACGGTCGTTCGATCGCAGGGTTGGTCATGTCTTAAAGCGTTTACAGCGCGCGCGGTTTTTTAGAGGCTGCGAGGGCGCGCTGCGTTTCCCTACGCGCCCTCTCGAGTATGAAATCTTCCGTTTCTCCGCGGCACATCTTCGGTCTCATCCTGACCGTTTCCTCGGGAACACCATCATCGCGGAAAACAACGCATCGAACGATCCCGATGTGCGGGGTAACTATACC
>JBKJKL010000026.1:0-4218 GCA_046597485.1 Chthoniobacterales bacterium | reverse complement strand
TCCGGCCGGAATGTGCCCGCACACAGGTATTCCTTGCTTCCGCGCTTCTTCGAGAATCCAACGCCACCCCTCCGGGCTCAGATTCGAAAACACTTTGATGAAGTCCGCGCCGGCGGCGTGCGCGTCCACGACCTCTCGACGCACCGCGGCTGCTGAATTTCCATGCACCGCCACGCCTGCCGCGAGGACACGCGGAGCGATCAAGTCACCTCGCTCTGTCGCGTTCCGCCACCTCTCCACCGTCTGCATTTCAGCAGGAGTGCATGACATCTCGCGCACACCAGTGACGCCATTCGCCACGAAGAGCGGAAACGCCCACTCGTTAGGCGGCCGATGCGAAGCGTTGTTGAAGAGATGGACATGCATGTCCACCAGTCCTGGCATGAGGTAACGCCCACGACCCTCTACCCGCACCATCGCAGATGACGGGGAGATAGCGGGCTCGGTGATGGAAGTGATCGCGCCATCGGTAATCACGACCGTCCGCGGCTCGGTAACTCGGCCGTTCACGACATCCACGATGGCAACATTCTCGATCGCGATGATCGGACGCCGCGCTTCGTTGGCTGCGTCCGTCGCACCGAAGAGATGCGTCGCGGAGACGCTGAATACCGCGACTGTCGCGAGGAATCTGCTCACGTGAGCCATCCGAGGCTTATATCCGGATGCCGATCATGACGCGACATGCAATGCGCGCGTGATTCGCGCTTCATCGCGGCGAAACTGCAGCATGGAAACGACAGAGGGCGCGCTGAAGAAGCGGCTGCATCCGCGTTTGCGGAAATGGTTCCGCGCGACGTATCCGAGTTTCACCCACGCCCAGCTCCTCGCCGTGCCTGCGATCCTCGAACGCGAGTCGATTCTGCTCACCTCGCCGACCGGCAGCGGGAAAACCTTCGCCGGCTTCCTCGGCGTCTTTGATTTTCTGCTGCGCAAAATCGACGCCGGCACTCTGACGCGCAGCGTCCAGTGCATCTACGTCTCGCCTCTGCGCGCTTTGACTTACGACATCAGCAAAAACCTGCGCGCGCCGATCGAGGGTATGGGCTTGGCGAAGGAATTGATCGTGCACGCGCGCAGCGGCGACACGAAGGCTTCCGAGCGCGCGAAGTTCAAACGGAGCGGCGCGCACATCATGGTGACGACGCCGGAAAGCCTGGCGGTCATGCTCGCGCAAATGGATTACGTGCGGCACCTCGCAGAGTGCTCGTTCGTGATTGTGGATGAGCTCCATTCTTTCGCCGGGAATAAGCGCGGCGCGGACCTCGCCCTCTCGCTCGAGCGACTCGAGCGCCTAGCTAGGGACGGACCGCTGGGCCGTCCGCTCGAAGCTCACCATCCGCGGCGCGCCCAGCGGTCGCGCCCAATCATTTGCCGCGTAGGTCTATCCGCGACCGCGGCGCCGCTCGATCTGCTGGCGCAGTTTCTTGTTGGCACCGGCCGCGCCTGTCGCATCGCGGAGGCGAAGGTAGAAAAGAAATCGATCGTGGAAGTTTTCTCGCCCATCCGGCGCAAGCCCTACCCGCCAGCCGGCTACACCGGCGCGCGGCTCTATGCCGAGATGGCGGAGCTGATCCGCTCGCGGCAATCGGTCATCATCTTCACCAACGTCCGCTCTGCCGCGGAGCAACTCGGTTTGAGCTTGAAGGAGCTGCTACCCGACCTCGCGTCGCAAATCGAAATTCATCACGCCTCACTCGACCGCAGCGTGCGTCTCGAGGTCGAGGACCGGCTGAAAGCCGGCGAGCTGCGCGCGGTCGTTTGCTCAACCAGTCTCGAGCTCGGAATCGATATCGGCGCGGTTGATCTCGTCATCATGGTCGCCACGCCGAAAGGCGTCTCGCGTGCCATCCAGCGCATCGGCCGCTCGGGGCATTCCTTGAACAAGAGCAGCCACGGCATTCTCGTGGCCACGAACATCAACGACCTCGTCGAGGCGACGGTAACGGCGCGGCGGGTTCGCGAGCGAGCGCTCGATTCGATCAAGATCCAGCAGAAACCGGCGGACGTGATCGCGCAGCATATCGTGGGACTAGCCGCGCTGGAGCCGATCGCGCAGGACGAAGTCTTTAACCTACTACGCGGCGCCTATCCCTTTGCCGAACTGACGCGTGATGAGTTCGACCGGATCGTGCAATACCTCGAAGGCGGCGGCACGGTGTTGCGGCATCAATACGCAGACCTTTTCGGCAAGATCCGGCTGGACGATGGCGTAATCTCGCTCGCGCATCCGCGAGTCGCGCGCGAGTTCCTGGTTAATATCGGCACGATCGTCTCGGAGAGTTTTGTCGACGTTTTTTTAAAGCGGCGACGGCTCGGCTCGGTTGAGGAGAACTTCATCAAGCAACTGCAGGTCGGCGATCTCTTCGTTCTCGGCGGTCGGATTGTCCGGCTGATCGATACCGGCCTGCAAGCCGCCTACGTGGAGCGGGCCGATGGCCATCTGCCGACCGTCCCGCGCTGGAACGCAGCCAAGATGCCGTTGACCTCCGGGCTGGCTGAAGGCGTCCGCACCATCCGCAAGGAAATTGCGGAGCGACTGGAGCGCGACGCCAGCGCAGGCGATCGCATCGGAGCACAGGCCTCTGGCCGGTGCGGCCAGCAGGCGTCTCGCCTGCTCAACGAAGAACGACAGGCGAGACGCCTGTCAGCCGCACAGCCGGGACGGCCGTGCTCCGATGCCGTCGATTGGCTGGTCGAGAGCTACGAAATCTCGATCGCGAACGCGCAGGCCATCCTCGAGCAATTCCGCGCGCAGCTCAGCATCTCCGAGTTACCGATCAGCGGGAAGATGTTGATCGAGCTCTACCGCGAGGGCGAACACTCGCACTACTTCTTCCACTCGCTCATCGGCCGGAGCGCGAACGACGCGCTCTCTCGCATCGTGGCCTGGCGGGTGAAGAATCGCATCGGCGGGAACGCGCTCGTCACGATCGACGACTATGGATTCCTGCTCACGCTCCGGCCCTTCCAGGAGATGCCGCTGGAGGATTGGCGGCTCTGCTTTGAGAGCGAAGGATCGGAGGAAGACCTGCACGCCGCGCTCCGCGGCTCCGAGTTGGTGAAGTGGCAATTCCGCGGCGTGGCGCAGACCGGCCTGATGGTGCCTCGTCATCTACCCGGGCGCGAGCGTCGGCCCAAGCAACTCACCTGGAGCTCCGAAGTTCTCTTCCGCGTTCTTGAACAGCACGAGCCGGATCATCCCCTGCTCCACGAAGCTTATCGGCAGGCGATGCACACCTTCCTCGATGCCGATGAAGCTTATGCCTTCCTCCACCAAGTGCAGAGTTTCACCTGGAAGCTGCTCGAGCTGCCTGTGGTCTCGCCTTTCTCCTTCGCGATCTACGCGAGCAAAATCAAAGAAAGCATGATGCTGGAGGATCCGGGCGTGGCGATCGAGCGGATCTACGCGGAGATGTATGCACGCGTGGAGCAGGTCAACAAACGGGCAAAAGTTGCGGAGGAGTGAGGGCGATGCCTAGGCGCGAAACTGTAAAAGTTGCTCCTCGCTATCGCCAATCTAAGCAGGGCATGTTGCCCCTCCCCGCCCCCTTGGACGACCCGCTTTGCTGGGACACGAGCCGGTTCGTGAGAAGAGGCTGCGGTTTGTAGCTGGAGCTATTTTTATGAAACTGAACCGCTTTTTATTTGTCGCACTCGTGGTGGTGCTCTCCGCAGTGCGCGGCGCAACGCTGCACGCCCAATCCCCCCTCGATGCGTTTGACCCCCAAACGAACGGCCCGGTGCAGGTCGTGGTCGTACAACCTGACGGGAAGATTCTGCTCGGCGGCGATTTCACCACGCTTACGGCGCACGACGGCGGCGGGGGGACGGTCACGCGCAACCGCATTGCGCGGTTGAATCCAGACGGCACGCTCGACACGACCTTTAATCCAAACGCGAACGGCGTTGTTTATTCCATCGCACTGCAGCCCGACGGCAAGATTCTGGCAGGGGGCAGTTTCACCAACATCGGCGGACAGCCGCGGAATGGCATGGCGCGGCTTGATGCCACCGTCGGTCTAGCTGATTCGTTGAATCCGAACGCGACCGGGACAGTCCTGAACGGTGCGGTCACATCAATTTTGGTGCAGCCGGACGGGAAGATTCTCGCGGCGGGCTTTTTCACGAACATCGGCGGGCAACCGCGCAATTACATCGCCCGCCTCGACGCAACGAGCGGAGCGGCCGATGCTTTCAACCCAAACGCGAACAGTT
>JBKJKL010000006.1:0-9427 GCA_046597485.1 Chthoniobacterales bacterium | reverse complement strand
CGCCGCGGTAGCGAGCGCGCTGTTCGTCTATATCGCGGCGGCCTACGACCAAGGCATGCGGCCGAGCCGTGCGGCTTTCATCATGAGCTGGGCGGCCTTTCTCGCCCTGGCGCTGATGTATCGGCGTTTTATCTGGAGCTTTGTCACAGCATCGACGGCGACGCGCGCCTTCCTTGTTCTCGGGAGCGGCGAACTGGCCCAGGAATTTTACCGCGCTTACAAGCGCTCGGTCAGCCGGCAACGGTTGGAGTTTGTCGACATCGACCAAGGCCGCGTTGGCGAATTCATTCTCGGCCCCGGCTCGCCGGTGGTGGAGGGTGATCTCGCGACGAAACTCGAACGCCTCGATCAAGGATACAGCGGCGTGATCGTGGCGGAACGGATCGACCGGCTGCGGCCGGAACTCCTCGAGCAACTGGTCCGGACGCAATTTCATCGCGCGCGTGTTTACACCCTGGAGAGCTTTCACGAGGCTTACTGGAGGCACGTGCCGGTGCAATCGCTTGATCCATTCTGGCCGCTACAACGCGGCTTCCAACTCTCGCGCTCCTCGCCCTATCATTACCTGAAGAAGCTGTTCGACTTGATTCTGGCCGGGGCTCTTCTCGCGATTTTGTCGCCGCTATTCGCGGTCATCACGCTCCTGATCTGGGCGCAAAACGGACGGCCCGCGATCTTTCGCCAGATTCGCGTGGGCCGGGACGATGGCGAGTTTATCGCCTACAAATTTCGCACGATGACGGCGCCGACGGATGAGGGCGAAACTGATATCTACACGCGCCGGGATGATCCGCGGGTGACGCCGCTGGGTCGCTGGCTGCGGAAGCTGCGCCTCGATGAACTCCCGCAACTCGTGAACGTCCTCTTCGGCGACATGAGCTTGATTGGACCGCGCGCGGAATGGATTAAATGCGCGGAGCGCTATGAGAAGAGCGTCCCGTTTTACCATTTCCGGCACCTCGTGAAACCCGGGATCACCGGCTGGGCGCAGGTCAACTACCCCTACGGGGAGAGCGATGAGGACGCGATCGAAAAGCTAAAATTCGATCTCTACTACATCCGCAATTACTCGCTGAAGCTGGATCTGATGATCGTGCTCAAGACGATCCACACCGTGCTCTTCGGCAAGGGGCAGTAGCGCCGCTGCGCGGCGAGCGTTCAGGGACCAGGGACCAGAGTTCGGAGTTCAAGGCTCAGACGAACGAGGAACGAAGGGGGAACATTCGCATTCGAAAACCTTTTCGGCCGATGATCAAAGCAGAGACGTTCTTGCTTTCTGACCAGTGACGTCTGATCTCTGGCTTCATGCCTGTAACGAAGACCGCTCTCATCACCGGCATCACCGGCCAGGACGGATCGTATCTGACTGAACTGCTGCTGGAAAAAGGCTACGCCGTGCACGGCGTCGTCCGCCGGACGAGCAATCTCGACCGCTCGCGCATCGAGCACCTCCGCGGCAATACGGAGATCTACGGGAAGCGGCTCTTCCTGCACTACAGCGATCTGTCCGACGGGACGACCCTGCGCCGCATCTTTACCTCCGTCCACCCGGACGAGGTCTACCATCTCGCGGGGCAGAGCCATGTCGGGTTGAGCTTCGAGATTCCGGAATCGACCTCCGAAGAGATCGCGATGGCGACGCTCCGTTTGCTCGAGATCGCGCGGGACCAGCCGAACCCGGTGAAGTTTTACCACGCCTCGAGCTCGGAGATTTTCGGCCGCGTGACGCAGTCGCCGCAGACCGAGGAAACGAATATTTGCCCGACGAGCCCCTATGGCTGCGCGAAGGCGTTCGCGACTCAATTGGTCCGCGTCTATCGACAGGCCTACGGGCTCTTTGCTTGCAACGGCATTCTCTATAACCACGAGTCCCCACGCCGCGGTGAAGGATTTGTGACGCGAAAGATTGCCCGCGGAGTTGCGGCCATCGCCCGCGGTCTGCAGGACGAGCTCGTGCTCGGCGACCTGGACGGCCGGCGCGATTGGGGGCACGCGCGTGAGTATGTCGAGGCGATGTGGCTGATGCTGCAACATTCCGTGGCGGATGATTACATCGTCGCGACTGGACGCACGCACACCGTGCGCGAGCTGGTCGAGGCGGCTTTCGCCGTCGTCGACCTGCCATGGGAGCGCTACGTGAAACACAACACGAACCTGACCCGGCCGGCGGAGCCGACGTTGCTCGTTGGCTCGGCTGGAAAAATTCAGCGGGAGCTGGGTTGGTCGCCCCGGACCCGGTTCGAGGATTTGGTGCGCGAGATGGTGGAAGCGGAGTTGGAGAGTCTGCCGATGAAAGCAGGAATCTAGGCGACTTTGAGACCGCTCGTTGATGCGCCGCGATGGATTCTGATCGCGGCGCTTTTTTTTGCCCCGTGGTTTTATGGCGGGACAACAGAGCAGGGGATCGTTGCGATCACGTTCGTCGTCGGCGCGGCGACGGCGCTTTGGTTGGCCACCCTGCCTTTCCGGCGCGGTGATCTCGCGCTGCCGCGATTTCTTTGGATCACCTGTCTGCTGCTGGTCGCCTACGGCTGGGCGATGACGTTGAATGCGCGCGCGATCTACGACAACGAGCTGGCGATGTTTGTGCCGCTGCGAAATTTCGCCAGCGGCCTTGCAGGCTCGATCGATCAGGCTTTGAGCGTGGCTGCGATGCTGCGGGTGAGCGCACTTCTCGGCGCCCTTTGTCTCGTAGCCGATGCCTGTCGCGATCCGCGCTGGGCGATGCGTTTTTGCACCACCACAGCAGCGGCCGGTGCCTCGGTTGCTTTGCTTGGGCTAGTGCAGAAGGCGACGCGCGCTCCGATGATTTTCTGGCGCGACGTCGACCAACCGGTGACGACCTTCTTCGGAAGTTTTTTCTACCACGGGAACGCGGGCGCGTATCTCAACCTCACCCTGCCGCTCACGCTTGCCTTCGCCTTTCGCGCCTTCCAACGGCGCGAGCCGCTCGCGCGGATGGCATGGAGCAGCGCAGCGGTCATGAATGTCGTCGCCGTCTTCGTGAACACCTCGCGCGCGGGACATGTCATCGCGCTGGGGGTTCTGCTCGTCTTCGGCTTGGCGTTTCTCCGTAAAGGAATCGCAGACTGGCGGGTTTCGGCCGTGGTGGTGCTGGTCGTTACGCTGGCAGTTTTCGCGGTCACGCGATCAGCTTCCGTTGATCGCTCCGTCGCGCGCTGGAGTGAGGGCGGCGCCATCGCGTCGGACGCGCGCTGGACCAGCACCGCGGCGGCGTGGCGCGCGTTGCCGGAGGCGGGCTTGTCTGGCTTTGGACCCGGGACGTTCCATGTCGTCTTCCCGTTCTACACCGCAGGATTCGGCACCAAGCTCGACGGCTTCTGGCGTTATCTGCACGAGGATTATCTGCAGACGCTGATGGAATGGGGCGTGATCGGCAGCGTGCTGGCGGGCGCGATTTTCTTCGGGGGGATGGCGGTCGCGTGGCGGGCGCGGCTCCGTGTCGCGGCGAAGGAGTGGCGGCCGCGCCAGCGATTGCTCCTAAGCGCGGTCCTCATCGCACTCGGCTCGGTTGCGCTCCACGCGCTGGTCGACTTCCCGCTGCAGATCGCGTCGATCCAATTCTACGTCGCGACCTACCTCGGGATTTGCTGGAGCGCCCCGAGTTGGCGCGGCGCTACGCGGTAGAGCGGCGGCGCTTCGGCGCCGGCTCGCTGCCGTAGGCGCCTTCGCCTTTTCCGTAACCCGGTGAAGCGTAGTAGTAATAATAGCCGGCACCGCGGCGGCGGGGCAGGCGATTGAGAACGATGCCCGCGGGCCGGCCACCAGCGCCGGTGAGCATGCCGAGCGCGCGCTGGACCGCGTTGCGCGGCGTCTTGTTCGAACGCACCACGACGCAGACCGTCTGCACGAGCGGCGTCATGAGCAGAGTGTCGCTCACCGCGAGGATCGGCGCGCTGTCGATCACGACGCGATCGAAAGATGCCGCAGCCTCCGCGACCAGCTTTGCGAAGGACGGGCCGCTAAGCAGCTCCGCCGGATTAGGAGCGCGCCGGCCGCCGGTCATGACAAAGAGCTGACCCGCGGTCGCGGCGATCATTTGCGACTTCTCGGCCTGCACCGACTGCGGATCAAGCCGGCCGGCGGAGACTGATTGGACAGCGCCGCGCAGATCGGAGGTGCCGACGAGATAGTCGACGATGCCTGGCGTATCGCGCGGGTCGGTCGTCTCGTCGAGCGCGAGGAAAATTTTGTGCAAACTTGGGCGACGCAGATCGCCATCGACGAGCAAGACGCGATGGCCCTGCTGCGCGAGGGCAAGGGCGTAGTTTGCGCTCGAGAAGCTTTTCCCTTCCGCCGGGACGGCGCTGGTGAAGAGGAAAACGCGACGCTCGTCCTCCGGCCCAAGGAGAGCCAGCGAAGCGCGGAGATTGCGGAATGCTTCCGCAGCCGGACCTTCGGGCGCCTCGGCGACGAGTCGGTAACTGGCGGTGGTTGTTTCGGAGGATTCCTTCGAACCCTTCGCGCCGTTTAACCCCTCGAGATCGCCTTTGCCCATCTCGGGCACCGCGGCGAGCACGGGCAGACCGAGCGTGGCCTCGGCTTGATCCACGGTTTTGACCGAGCGGTCGAGAATGTCCGCGCCATAAACGACACCGAGGCCGACGGCGAGACCGCCGAGCAGGCCAAGCAGGATGGCTTTTTTCGGCTGCGGGCTGACCGGTAGTCCGGGCAGCGGGGAACGTTCCACCATGCTGACGGCGTTCGTTTTTACATCCTTCGTCAGATTCGTTTCCTTGATCTGGCGGAGGACGCTTTCGTAAAGCGCGCGATCGGTCTCGGCCTGGCGCGCGAGCTCCTGGTAGCCGATAGCGGCGCGGTTCAAATTCTTGGCTGCCTCCTCCTGGACGCCGGTCGAACTCTGCAGATTTTGCTCGGCTGCTTTGGCCTGCCCGAGAAGATTGCGAAGCACGTCCGGTTGGGCGAGCACGGTGCGCTTGAGCGCATCCTTCGCTTCCGCCATGGCCGCGCGTGCCGCCATCATTTTCGGATGCTTCTCCTTGTAGCGCTGGGTCAATTGCGCCACGGCCGACTCGAGTTGCGCAACGTCGCGCCGCCGCTCGACGACGATTGGAGCGGTCGCAATGCTCGGGACGGAAAGAACCGCGTCGACGTTGTCTTTCATCGATTCGATCTGCTCGATCTCGTGCTCGATTCGCATTCGGTCGCTGCGGGCTTGCGCCAGCTTAGTGGAGAGGTCTTGCAGACGGTCTTCGACGAGACCGCCGCGGCTGCCGGTGCTGCCCGCGCCTTGCTGGCTGCCCGTGGTTGCGGTGCCGCCGCCGAGCTGGAGCGCGTCGGGCGTGGTCGCCTTGTATTCCGCAACAGCGGCTTCGCTCTTCTGCAGATTCTTCTTCAGGCGCTCCTCTTCCTCCATGAGGTAACGCAGCATGTCTTGGCTGCTATAAGAACGGCGCTCGATCGAGTAGCGGATATATTCGCGGCCGACGGCATCCGCGAGACGCTGCGCCATGCCGGGATCCTGATTCATGACATAGACGTCGATCAAACGCGTGCCGCGCCGGATGACTGGCTTGATCATGCGCGCGAGCGCGCCGCCGAGCGCGTCCTCCAGTGGTGAGAAAACAGTCTGCGGCGAGAACTGATTGGGGCCGGCCTGCGAGGGATCAGGCGTGGACGTGGCTTTTGGCGCGGACTTTGCCGTCGTTTTTGCGTCCGCGCTGACGATGCTCTGGCCGAGCAAGGAGCGGCCGCCGTCATCGGCCAGATTTTCCGAGCGGACGACGCGCGCGCAGAGGCCACGATTGGTCAGGTTTTGCTCGATCGTGCGGAGGGCTTCCTGGCTGGCGAGGAACATGGCGCGCAGGCGCATCGTCGGATCGTCCGAGCGGATCGGCGTTGGGTCCTGGACGTCGACTTCGAGAACGATGTGGCCTTGGTAGAGCTTGGGCGTCTTGGCGAGATAACCGAGAGAGAGGAATAAGCCGCCGAGGACGCAGAGGACGACAATCCAGAGCCGCTCGACGAGAGAATGCCAAAAGTGGCGGAAGTCGAACCCGCGCCGTTCGCCGTGAGGATCAATCGAAGTACCGGTGGTCGTGGAAAAGATTTGGCCGGGCACGACCGGGGCAGAGCCAATAGCAGAAGTGAACGGATTTTGCGGAGGCATCGGGTGGGGTGGCTGGAGGGCGAATGCCGTCACTCAACGGCTAATATAATTACGGGACGGTGGCAATTGAGTCACGGGAGCGCGGAGAGGTCCGCGATCAAAAGATGCTTTCGCCAATCGTGACCGTGTCACCGGGCACGACCTTGAAGGAAGCACCGCGCGCGGCCTGCTTGCCGTTGACGCGCAGCATCTGATCGCCCCTCGTCGATTCACGGCGAACACTGATCCGCTCCGGCGCGGCAATGCGGGTGTAGCCGCCAGCCATCGCGACCGCTTCAAGCAAATCGATCCCGCCCGGGCTGCCATCCGGCATTTCGTAGCTGCCGGGGCGATTGACTTGGCCGAGGACGGTGAAGCGGCGTTTCGCATACGCGGCCAGGGTGACGTTCACCTTTGGGTTCACGAGATAATCTTTCCCGTAAAGCTCGGTCAGACGCGCAGTGGCCTGGGTGAGCGTAAGACCAGCAAGATGCACGGAGCCGAGTAACGGCAGGCCAAGATTCCCTTCGCCGTTCAGGCGGGAATTCGTGCGCAGATCTTCTTCGCCGAAGACCTCCACGGCGATCTGGTCGTTGGCGGAAAGGACGTATCCGGCAGGGGCGCTGACTCCGCTGACTGAGACCGGCGCAGCGGCGGGTGCGGCGGAAGCGGGCGCAGCCGGGGCCGGTGCGGGACCTTGCGCAAGCACCGTGGCCACGCTGAGAGCCGCGGCCGCCAAGAGAAGACTAGAACGTAAGAGAGGTGCGAAGGCCGACTTGATTGTCATAGAAACTGAACGCATCGAACGAGCTGTCATCGCGACGATGCAGGTAGTAGGCACCCGCCGTCCAATAGCGCGTCAATGTCACATCAACTGACGGCTGGATAAAGTAGTAATTGTCCGTCCGCGAGGCCGAAACGAATTGGACGGTGTTGAAATAATTCGAGTGATCGAAGCCGCCTGCGACCCCGAGATAAAAGCGGCGGAGAAGGCGCTGGCGGATGCTCACGGTCAGGTTTGAAGTGCTGTAATCCTGCCCCGCGAGCACGGCGGAATTCTGGATCCGCCGTGTGCCACGCACATTGACTGTCGTCCCGTCGAAAGGCTGATACGTCGCGCCGAGTTCGTAGACCGGAGTGGTGTAGGAGCTGCCGCGAACGTCGCCCTCAAACTGGCGAAACTCGTAGCCGACGGAGCCATCGAGGCTGACCTTGCCGCTGATCTGGTAGGTGGTGCGCAGGTTGACCTGTTCAAACGTCTGGTCGGGGCTGTTCGAATCGACCGAGTTGTAACCCAAAGTCCCGCCGAGGCCGAAGGTCAGCTTGGGGCTGTAGGTGTAGTTGAGGAAGGCATTGCCTTGGATCTGGTCGGAGCTGATCAGGTTCGCGTAGTCGGAAGCGGTGAAATTAAAGGCGCCGGTGAGGAAGGTCTTACCGGTCAGGTCGTAGCTAAAGCCCGCCCGTGTGGTGTAAATGTTGACCGAGGCGTTCCCACCGGTGTCGACGTTAAAGGTGGGCGTTGGCGTGTTGGCGACCGCGCCGAAGTTCAGGCTCCCCGGATTGGTCGTGCCCTCAAGCAGCTGGACCTGCTGCGTCAGCGTCAGGCTGAGATGGCCCAGGCGATACTGGCCGTCGAGGTTGATCAGGTGCTGCACCGCGTTAGCCGCGGAGTTGCTCCCGTAGAGAAAAATGTTCGGCGCGTAGTCGATCCGGATGGAATTCTGATCGTGCCCGACAATGTCGCCGAAGCCAAGGGTGATGCCTGGCTCAATCGCGAAGTAAACGTCGCCGACGCGGTTGTTATGACGGAGATAAATGTTGTCGTCGTAGACTCCGCGGATGTTCAGGCGGAACGCGTATTGGAAACGTTTGGGCACGGCAGAGACCGCGTCGCCGGCACCGATCTCCACGCTCGGTCGCCCTTCGATCTGGCTGGCGAAATACTGGCGTCGGTGCACATCACCGGCCGACGCGGTGGTTATTGCGGACGCGGCCTCCACGTGAGCTTCGGGAGTGGGCGATGCAGTCGTCTCCGGGGCCATCGCGCCGCGTGATGGCTCTGCAATGGCCAGACAGGCAACAAGGGCCAGCATGCTTCGCATCCTATACATATTACGCCAGATCGACGGGAGAGTTCGGCGAGTATTCAAGGGGAAGGGCATGAGCAGGTGAGTCTGGGGCGGCGCGCTTTTTTATCGTTGCGGCGTGATTTAGCAAGGACCTATCGGCAAGCGCCGAGGGAATCGCCCGGATGACTCCGCAGATGTTGCTCCGCCGCTGCCCGCGGCAAGGTCAGCGTCTGTCCACTGTGGCAGATGGTGACTCGCTCTTCGCTGGGGGAGACTTCGTTGCGCGTGTCTGAAATATTGGCCGGATTGATCGTGCCGGCCGACGCGGAATAGACACTACCCGCGTCGCTCCCAGCTGGGCGGAAGAGGGCCGCAAGCGTCATCCGACCGGATGCGGGCAGGCCTAGGAGGGCAAGAATGTCAGAGCTGAGGGGCGGGAAATCGGTAATCAGGGAGTTTGTGGCAAGCCACTCACTGGACTCGATGGCGATTGAGCGAACGAGCGGCTTGTCTCGGCTGCCGATCATGGCGTGGCTCGCTTCCACCGTGACACAATCCGCAGGCGCATCTGCGCGGCACAAGCGCACAGTGCCGGTAAGCACCGTGAGACGGTAGCGGGATCCAGTGCCAGCGGTGCCGTTTTCTGAGTGCTGGTAAGTCTCGAGGGCGAACGTCGCGCCGCTGGTCGAGGCATTGACAAGTGCGGTCTTGATCTCCCACCGCACTCCGCCCGCCGGGACATGGAAGAAGATCGCGCCGGTCGCGAGTTGGAGGGTGTGAGCTTTGACCATTTCCACGAGACTGCTTTCACCGATTCGCACGAAGGTGTTCGTAGGGAAATTGATTGCGACGCGCGCATCGCGTCCGGTGCGGACGGCGCTGCCTTCGTTCACTGTGCCCTGCAGCGTTGCGTCATGCGCTTCGCCATTCTTCGGCTGGACCACCACGTCATTCGCGAGATGCGTAATCCGGCCCGACTCCCCTTGATTGGCCGCGTGACCCGCAGCGGCGAGAGCGCAAAGTGCGGTCAGGATGACAGTCGTGAAACAAAATGGGGAGCAGCTTGGCTTTGTGGTGCGCATCAGTGTTGGCGGATGGTTCGTGCACGCATCACTGGCGCCATGGATAGGGAGTCAGTCTGCGTGCACGAACCACATTCGCCAACACTGATGCGCACCACAAAGCCAAGCTGCTCCCCATTTTGTTTCACGACTGTCATCCTGACCGC
>JBKJKL010000325.1:0-3432 GCA_046597485.1 Chthoniobacterales bacterium | reverse complement strand
CACGCTGGCGCGGCGACCGATGGTCCGCTTCTTCGTCTGCGAGGAAGACATCTCGCACGAGTCACCGGACGCGCCGCTGCCTGACCCTGTCGCGCGTGGCGACGAACCGTTCTTCATCATCGGCGCGATCGCCGGCGGCTAACGACTCATGAGCGATAACTTCGAAAGCAAACGCGCGCCGGAACCGGTCGGCGCCTTCCCGCACGCCAAACGCGTCGGCAATCTTCTCTTCCTTTCCGGCATCGGACCGCGCGTCCGCGGGAGCAAGGAAATCCCCGGCGTCACGCTCGATGCCGAGCGCAACGTCGTGAGCTACGACATCGAGACGCAATGCCACGCCGTCTTCGAAAATGTGCGCCTCGTCCTCGAAGACGCCGGCGCGAGCTGGAACGACATCGTCGATGTCACCGTCTTCCTGACCGACATGCAAAAAGACTTCCCCATTTTTAACCGCCTCTATCCGGAGTATTTCGCCGGCCCAGAGAAACCGAACCCGACTCGGACCACCGTGGAAGTACGTGCCCTTCCGACCCCAATTGCGATCGAGCTCAAGGTGATCGCCGCCCCGCGATGATCTACTCCAACGACGAAACTTTTGCTCGCCAACTCGATCACGAAGACTCGTTAGGCACGTTCCGCGATCGCTTTCATCTCCCGCCCGGACCAGAAGGGGAGCCGCTCATTTACTTTGTCGGCAACTCGTTAGGCTTGATGCCGAAGACTACTCGCGCCGCGGTCGAGCAGGAGCTCGAGGACTGGCAGCATCTCGCGGTCGACGCCCACCTCGACGGGCGAACGCCGTGGTACACCTCGCACGCGACGGTGCGCGAACCGCTCGCGCAGATCGTCGGCGCGCTGCCGCACGAAGTGGTCTGCATGAACAGCCTGACGGTGAACATCCACCTGATGATGGCCACGTTTTACCGGCCGACCGCGACGCGCTTCAAGATCGTGATGGAAGACCCGGCCTTCCCTTCCGACACCTACGCGATCAAATCGCAGATCCGGCATCACGCCTACTCGCCGGACGATGCGCTCATCCTCGTGCGACCGCGTACGGGCGAGTTCACCGTCCGACAGGAGGATATCGAGCAAGCGATCGATCAATCGGGCGACGAGATCGCGCTCGTTCTTTTCGCGGGAGTAAACTTCCTCACCGGCCAGCTTTTCGACATCGCTGCCATTGCCGCCGCGGGGCATCGACGCGGCTGCATGGTCGGCATCGACCTCGCTCACGCGGCTGGCAACGTGTCGCTGAAATTGCACGACTGGGACGTCGATTTCGCGGTTTGGTGCTCCTACAAATACCTGAACGCGGGACCCGGCGCGGTCGCAGGGGCATTCGTCCACGAGCGTCATGCGACCAACCGCGAGCTGCCGCGTTTCGCCGGCTGGTGGGGCAACGACCCAGCGACGCGTTTCCAGATGCATCTCATCCCGGAGTTTGTCCCGGTCGCCTCGGCCGATTCGTGGGCCGTGAGCAATCCACCGATTTTATCGATGGCGCCGTTGCGCACCTCGCTCGCCCTCTTCACCGAAGCGGGTGGGATGGTGCCGCTGCGCGCGAAGTCGGAGCAGCTCACTGGCTATCTGGAATTCCTGCTCGACGGCATCGGCTCGAGCCGGTTCACCGTGACCACGCCACGCGATCCGGCGGCGCGCGGAGCGCAACTCTCCATCCTGGCGCACGAGCACCCGAAGGAGCTTTTTGCCAAGCTGGAACACGCAGGCGTGAAGTGCGACTTCCGCGAGCCGAACATCATCCGCGCGGCACCGGCCCCGCTCTACAACACCTTTCACGAAGTCTGGCGCTTCGCGCAGTTGCTCGCCGAGCACCACTAAGCGCGAAGATCGACGGAAATTCCGCGAGGTTTCCCTAGCCGATCATGTCGCGGACGCGCTTGATCAGCCGCTGCACCGGGAACGGTTTCACCAGAAACTCGACCTCGTGATCGGTCAGGAACTGCGCGATGAGCGGATCGTTCGCGTAGCCGGTGATGAAAATAAAGCGCCGCGCCAGGTTGGTGCGGATTTGCTGGGCGCGTTTGTAGAATTCGTCGCCGCGCAGCCGTGGCATCATCAAGTCGCAGATGACGGCGTCATACTCGAGCGCCTGCACCTTGAGGAGGGCTTCTTCGCCGTTGTGCGCCACGTCGACCAGGAAATTTTCGTCTGCCAGGATCCACTGCAGGGCGGAGGCGAGCTGCTTGTCGTCGTCCACGAGGAGGATCGCCTTCAGTTCGAGCGTGCTGATACTGCGGTCAGCCTTGGCGATGAGCGGTTCGAATTGCATCTGGGTCGTTTGCTAAAGCAGTCGAGGTGCCAGCCGCCCGCGCGATTCACATCCCTTTTCCTGCTTTCCTGCCCGGCGGATTCGGAGATGCTCGCGCGGTGCCAAAGTTTGTCCTCATCGGCAGCGGCCTCGCCGGGGGCGTCCTCGCCGCCATGCTGGGCCGCCGTGGCTACGAGGTCGCACTTTATGAACGCCGGTCGGATCCGCGCGCGGGTAACTTCGTCGGCGGGCGCTCGATCAATCTCGCCCTCTCCACCCGCGGCATCCACGCCCTCCAGCAGCTCGGGATTGCCGAGGAAGTCCTGCAGCACGCCATCCCGATGCGCGGCCGCATGATCCACGATAAGTCGGGCGACCTTCACTTCTCGGCCTACGATCGCGACCCGGCGAAGTGCATCAATTCCATCGGTCGCGCCACGCTCAACACCGTCGCGATCGACGCCGCCCTGCGCCACTCGAACGTGCGGGTCGCCTTCAACCAGCGCTGCACCGGCGTCGACCTCGATGCGCCCTCCGCGCAGTTGATCGACGGCGCGTCGAACGAATCCACCGTCGTCCGCGGCGACGCCATTCTCGGCGTCGATGGGGCCTTCTCCGCCGTGCGTCGCACGATGCAGAACCTCGACCGCTTCGAATACAGCCAGACCTATCTGCCGCACGGCTACAAAGAATTGACCATCCCGCCCGCAGCCGACGGCGCGTGGCAGATGGAGAAACACGCGCTCCACATCTGGCCGCGGAAAAGTTTCATGATGATCGCGCTCCCGAATCCGGACGGCTCGTTCACCTGCACTCTCTTTTGGGAATTCGAGGGACCGCGCAGTTTCGCCAGCATCCGGAGCGAGCAAGATTTCCAGCAGTTCTTCGAGGAGGAATTCCCGGACGCCGTCCCGCTCATGCCGACGCTGCTGGAGGATTTCCGCGAAAATCCCACGGGCTCGCTCGTCACCGTGCGGTGCGCGCCCTGGCACTACGGCGGGAAGGTCGCGCTCCTCGGCGACGCCGCGCATGCCGTCGTCCCCTTTTACGGCCAGGGGATGAACTCAGCCTTCGAGGACTGCGTGGAACTGGACCAATGCCTGGCCGAGTTCGCCGCTGATCGCCCACGCGCGTTCGCGGAATATTTCCGGCGGCGGAAA
>JBKJKL010000079.1:0-4195 GCA_046597485.1 Chthoniobacterales bacterium | reverse complement strand
GTTAAGAGACCCGGCGGACCTTTTTTTCTCCCTCCGGAAAAGCGCTAACCACGCCGCGGACCGCCGGCCTCCGCGGCTTCAGGGGCGCGGTTGACCCGAGTCACATCACCATCGTGTTGATCACTGGAACGCCGTAAGGGAACGGTCCCGCCGTTTTCCCGCCGCACCGCACCTGGGTGACGCTCGCCGCCGTTTCAATGGCGCCATTGTCATCATCCTCGTCGGCGTCGTTCTCATGCATCTGGTTTGCCTCGGTCTCTTCCTTCGTCGTGTTCGGCGCGATCGCTGGGAGGTCTTTGGTTTCCAGATTGTCGTAACGCTGCCGCACCTCGGCAGGGATTTTGTCGAGTTCCTCTTTCGTTTCGACTGGGCCGCTGAAGAGCAGCCGGCCCTGCGGATCCTTCGCGGTCAGCAGCTTCTTGCCGTTGACCCTCTCGATCGTCATCTCGCCCTGCGTATCGCTGTATGTAATTTGCGCCTTCCCGAGATCGACCCGCGTAGTCTTCATCGCGCCGTTATCGCGGGAGGTCAGGACGCGCACGCCGCGCTTCATCTGCGTCATCGCTTCCTCCAGCCCGCGCTGGGCTGCGCCGCGCGCCCGGCGGGCTTCCTCGCGGGCGTTTTCCACCGTCTCCTTGATGGTATCGAGCTGCATCGTCTTCATCTGCTCGCCCAGATTCTTCATCTCCTCTTTGAACTGCGGATCGAGCATGCCGAACCGCGGCCCGGGGCGCATTCCGCGGTCCCACATTCTGCCGGACTGGTGGACGTCGCGCTTCTGCAGCTTCGCGCTCAGCTTTGTCTCGGCGCCTTTGCGCAGGACGGTGAGCGAGATGGTGTCCCCTTCCTTGAAGCTGCGCACGAGTTTGGCCAGCTGGTCCGGCTCGACCAAGATCTGATCGTTCAACATCCGAAGGATGTCGTTTTGCTGCACGCCAGCCGCGGCAGCGGCGCCATCCGGCACCACGTAATCCACCACCAACCCGAAGCCCGTGGCCAGGCCAAGTTGCTCCGCGACGACAGACGGCACCTCCGCCGTTTCCACGCCGAGATAAGTGACCGGCACCTTCGGCCCGCGCTCACGTTCCCGGGCGGGAATGGGCGGGGCCGGCGGCGCCGGGGGAGCAGCCGGTGCGACCGGGGCAACGGGCGCGACAGGCGCCGGCGCAGTTTGCGAAAAGCCGGCCACCGGCAGGAAAGCCGAGGCCACGAGGAGACTGATGATTTGTGTTTTCATGGGATGGGTTAGGCGATGGGTTCGGTCGATAAATTACTGTCCGGCGACGGGGAGAAACTCGACCTCCTCAGTCGGGTAGGAGACGCGGAGCGAGGCGCCGGTCTCCGGGTTTTTCCAGTGCAAGGTTTCCTGCGAACGCGACCGGACTCGGCGGACCGGTTGGTTGCGATTCATCGGATAAAGCAGGCCTTCGTTGCGCTGCCCGTAGACGACGCGAGTCACACCATCCGGCAAAAGTCGGGGCGCGTCGCCCGCTGGAGCGAGGCGCGGCTGGCGCGCAGTGGCTGCCACCGTTGCAGGACGCGACGCAGGCGCGGTCACCGAACTTGGACGGACGAGTAAAAAGAGCGCGGCCGCCGCCGCAAAGCCCAAGCCGAGCGAGAGCCAGTTCATCTGCATCTTGCGCTTCGGCAGGATGCCACCGGTAGCGACCGATGGTTCGTGCAATGCCCGCTCGACGCGGGTCGCGAGGTTGGCCGACGGAGCGGCGGGCCGCAGCTCCCTTAGCTGCGCTTCAAGTTCAGAAAAGTCATTCATCGCGGTGGAGAGTTTTCTTCAAGGCGGCGAGCGCGTAGCGGTAACGCGAGGCCGCGGTGTTCTGCGAAATGCCGAGCACGCTCGCGATGTCCGCGAAGGTGAGCTCGTTCCAGATTTTCATGACCAGCACCTCCCGCTGCTCTTCCGGCAGCCGCTGGATCGCCTCAACAAGCGACTGTTGGGCTTCGCTCCGGCTTTCGAATTGCGGGGCGACAGATTGTTCTGCGCCGGCGAAGGCATCGACTTCGCGCCGGGCGCGGCGGGAATCGCGCCGCAGGAGATCGAAAGCAGTCGAACGGACGGTGGCGAAAAGGAGCGCGCGATTATCGATCGGGTGTTGCTTGCGCCAGAACTTAACAAACGCGTCCTGCACGATGTCTTCCGCGTCGCTCGCGGAGCGGACAAACTGCCGCGCAAAGAGCACGAGCCCGGGGGCCGCTTCCGCAAAGCAAGTTTTCCAGTTTTCATGCGTGGTGGGTTCCTCCATGACCTCCAAACGGTCTTTGCTAAGGAGACGACGCCAACCGCCGAATTTGTCCAAGGGCGCCGGAGAATTTTGGGTCATGAGAGAAGCGACGATCATTTTCCGGCGGCCGCAGCCCGTCGCTGCCTAACGAATGGAAGCTGACAGCGGCGCGGGTGCATCCTAACTTGGAGACGCCACCGGTTGGCTTCTTTGTCTAAGCGAATGAAAAAATCAGCACTCGGTCTGCTCGCCGCCCTCCTCGCCTCCGCCGCCATCGCCGAGGAGAACGATCCCGCGGCTGCGGCCCGCACCATGGTGGAAAACGAGGGCAAGTTTTTCGGGATGGGGCTGGCCGAGGGGACGAAGGCCGCCTTCCTCCATTTCCTCGCCGACGATTCGATCGTTTTTCATCCCGGCCCGATTAACGGCAAGCAAGAGTGGACGAAGCGCCCGGAGAAAGGCATCTCGCTGAAGTGGCGGCCGCTTTTTGCCGCGATGGCGCGGAGCGCAGACCTCGGCTACACCACCGGCCCGGCGGAATGGCGGAAGGAAAAAGACGACGAAAAGCCTTTCGGCTACGGCCAGTTCCTCTCCATCTGGCGGAAGCAAAAGGACGGCTCATGGAAGGTGGTGGCCGATGTCGGCAGTGGCGTGCCCGGCCCACCGAAGACGGAGGAGACAGAGATCGTTTACTCGATCAGCGAAGCGCCGGCGAGCGCGACCCCGTCGAACAAAACCGCGGCCAGTCGCCTGCTCCGCAATGCGGAGGGGAAGTTCGCCGGTGTCGCGCGGACCGACTCGACGGCCGCGATCCTCGGCTCCGCGAGCGATGACCTGCGCGTGCACCGCGAAGGCGTTTATCCCGCGGTCGGCCGCGCGGCCGCGGCGCTGATGTTAAGCGTGAACCGCGGCGCGCTCGCCTTGGAAAAACTGGGCGGCGCGATAAGCGAGGCCAACGACTTGGCCTACAACTACGGCAAGTATACCCAAACGCGGCCGGAGAAGACCGACCGCGGCTACTACCTGCAGATCTGGCGGTTGGAGAAGGACGGCGCCTGGAAGCTGTGGCTCGACTACCAGGCGCCCTTGCCTAACGAAGAAAAGAAGTAACCGCGCGACTTAGAAGCGCACCTTCACGCCGGTGTAGTAGTTCCGCTTGTAGGCGGGGAGGATGCCCTCGTCGCGCGCCTCGCCCCAGAAGTCTTCGTTGAAGAGATTGTTGATCCCGGCAAAGACGCCGAGACGGCCCTTCCAGAAGTTCACTTCTCCCGTCAGATCCCACACTTTGTAGGAAGGAATCTCACGCTGGTAGGTGTTGTTCGCGTCCGCGAAATGGCGGTCAACGATCGTGCCGATCATCCCCACCTTGACCACGTCTTTCCAGCGGTAGATCGCGCCCGTCTTTACTTGGTAATCCGGCGCGTAGGTCGGGGTGAAACCGTTCAGCGGACCGGAGGTAAACTCGGCGTCGAGCAGCGTCACGTTGCCGTAGAGATTGAGGCGGCCGTAGGGGCTCTCCGCGCCACGGTTGATCATCGCGAGGATGTCCAGTTCGCCAGCCGCCTCGAAGCCGAGGACGCGGGCGTCGCCCACGTTGCCGGTGGAGGTGAGACCGCCCGGGAGGGAGATGTCACCCACCTGGTCGTCGAAGCTGTAATAGAAGCCGCCGAGATCGAAGCTCAGGTAAGGAAGCGGCTTGCCACGCAGGCCGAGCTCAGCCTGGAGAGAGTGGCCTTCTACGAGTTCGCCATTGACCGCGCCGCTCGCGCTCGTCGGGACGAGTTCACCGTAGGTGCGCGGGCGGAACGCCTGCGAGACCGTGCTGTAAACTTCGAGCCGCGGCGGAGCCGCCGTCGTCATCGCGTGGGTGTAGCTCTTCGCGTCTTTCGCGTCCTTCACCGTCGCGGCGGTGTGGGTTTCGCCTTCCACCAGCACGTAGGAAACGCCGAGGCCGA
>JBKJKL010000384.1:0-3273 GCA_046597485.1 Chthoniobacterales bacterium | reverse complement strand
GCGTTGTCCCAATGCGTCTGCCGCCGCACTCCGCCCATGATGCGATCGGGATAAAATGCGAGATCGCCCACTGCGTAGATGCCCTTTTCCTCGGTCTCGAGATACTCAGAGACCGGTGAACCGTGCGGACCGGAGAGCGGGGTGTTGCGCACCAGGTCGAGATTCGGCTCGGCACCGCACGCGACCACGGCCACGCCGGCCGCGACGCGGTTGCCGCTCTTCGTCTGGATGTTGCGCAGGACAGTTTTGCCCTCGAAGCCGTTCAGGCTTTCGCCCATCAGGAGGGTGACGCCGTGCTTGGCGAAATATTGCGTGAGCCAGTTGCCCGTCTCTGGATCGACGTAGCGATTCAGGAGGTAGCCGTTCCGGTGCATCATGCTCACCTTGAACTTCAGCGCGCGCAGGCTGGCCGCGACTTCGCAGGCCAGCAGGCCGCCGCCGATGACGACGACGGTCTTCTCCAGGCTCGCCATCTCGCGCAAGGCGAGCGCGTCGCGCACCGTGCGCATGTAGATGACGTTACCCAGAGTCACCCCGGCAATCGGTGGCCGGAAGGGGCGGCTGCCCATCGCGAGACAGGCCTTGTTGAACTCGATCGTCTCCCCGTTACCGAGCACGGCGAGGCGACGGTCGATGTTAAACTGTGTGCAGACGGTGCCGAAGCGGGCCTCGATCTTATGCGAATCAAACCAGCCGGCGTCGCGCTCGGTGAGCTTTTTCACGGGCGACGCTTTATCGCGCAGAAAATCCTTCGAGAGCATCCAGCGCTTGTAAGGGGGCATGAACTCGGCCCCGATAATTGCGACCGAGCCTCGCTTGTCGAATTTGCGAATCGATTCGCAAACGGCTCCGCCAGCCACACCTCCGCCTAGTATTAAATAGTCACGCTGGATCATCCGGGGCAGACGATAGGAAGTCGCGCCCGCAGGTGGCGAGGGAAAAATTCCCCGGAAGTGCCAAACCGCCCGCGTCGGCCCTCAGCTCGCCTTCAAAAGCGTGGCGGCGTGCTTGAGCGCGGACTCGCTCTGGCCGCCCAGCATCCGGGCGATCTCCTCGCGGCGCGCCTTGCTCGTCAGCTCGCGCAGCTCGGAGAAGGTGCGGCCCTGCGAGACTTGTTTCGTGACGAGAAAATGGGAGGCCGCCGCCGCCGCGACCTGCGGAAGATGGGTGATGCAGAGGACTTGGTGGGCCTGCGCAAGGGCGCGCATCTTCGCGCCGACCGCGTTCGCGATTTCGCCGCCGACGTTGGCGTCGGTCTCGTCGAAGACGAGCAAGGGGATGGCGTCCTGCTCTGCGAGCGCAGACTTGATCGCGAGCATCAGCCGCGAGATCTCGCCGCTGGAGGCGATCGCGCGAAGCGGCTTCATTGGCTCGCCCGGGTTTGGCGAAAAGAGCAGCTCGACCGCGTCGAAGCCGCGCGCGTTTGCTTCAGCCAGTGGCATGAGCTGCGCCTCGAATTCCGATTGGTGGAAGCCGAGATCGCGCAAGTGCTCGCGGATATTTGCGGATAGTTTCGGCGCGGTTTTCGCGCGCAGTTTATGCAACGCTTCGCCCGCGCGCTTCAGTTCGCCGCGCGCCTTTTCGATTTCGCCTGCGAGCCGCTCCAGCCCCGCATCGTGGCCCTCGATCTTGCGCATCCGCTCGGCAGCGCTCTCGCCATGCGCGATCACGTCGGCGAGCGAGCCGCTGTATTTACGCTTCAAGGTTTCGAAAAGGGAGACGCGCTGCTCGAGCGCGGCGAGCTGCGCCGGGTCGAGATCGAGCTGCTCGGCGTAGTTCGCGAGCGTGCGCGCGATCTCGGAAAACTCGACCACGCAGGCCGCGTGCGCGGAGGAGAGGTCGGCGATCTCGGGGTCGAGCTTCTCGAGTTCGCGGAGGAGACGCTGCGTCTCGGAAAGTTGCGCGACGATCGCGTCTTCCGCGTCCGCAAGCCGGTTCGCGACCGCGCTCGAGAGCTCAATCAAACGCTTGCTGTTGCTCGCCAGTTTGTAGCGCGACTCAATCTCGGCTTCTTCGCCCGCGTCCAGCCGCGCGGCGGTGATTTCATCCACCGTGTATCGGAGCAATTCGAGCTCCTGCTCACGCGCCGTCTCCACGTTTGCGAGCGTGGCATGTTCCGCGAGTAACGCCTGAAGTCGGCGGAATTTTTGCCCGAAATCCTGCACCGCGGCTTCGGCGTGCGCAAAAGCGTCAAGAAGCGCAAGCTGGCGGTCGGGCGAGAGCAGCGACTGGTGATCGTGCGGCCCGTGCAGGTCGACCAGCTCATCGCCTAACGACTTCAAGACCGCGAGCGTGGTCGGCGAGCCGTTGATGAATTGCCGATTGCTCCCGGCGGCGGTGAAAGATCGTTTCAAAAAGAGATCGCCCGTGCACGGCTCCACCCCGGCTTCGATCAGCCGCGGATTCAGCTCTTCCAATTCCTTGCCGGAGAAACTCGCCTCCACTGTGCAACTGTCTGCGCCGGTCCGGATGAGCGATTTATCCGCGCGCTCGCCGAGGAGAAGTTGAAGCGCGCCGATGATGATTGACTTGCCTGCGCCGGTCTCGCCCGTGATCGCGGTGAAGCCGGGCGCGAGCTCCCACTGCAAGTCCTCGACGAGCGCGAGGTTCTTGATCCGGAGCAGGGTCAGCGTGGCAGCCATCGAGGAGTTGAGAGTTGGGGGTTGCGAGGTGAGAGGTAGCCCGGCGCGATCCTTGAACAGTCCACACTCCACTCACAACTCTCAACTCACGGTCACTTTCCTCGGCACCGGCACGTCGCAGGGCGTGCCAATGATCGGCTGCGATTGCGCCGTCTGCCGCTCGGACGATCCGCGCGACAAGCGACTGCGCTCCTCCATTTTTGTCGAAACGCCGGAATGCTCCTGGGTGGTCGATACCGGCACGGACTTTCGCACGCAGGTGCTGCGCGAAAACATCCGGCACCTCGACGCGGTCGTCTTCACGCACTCGCACACCGATCATGTGATGGGCTTCGACGACCTGCGGCGCTTCGGCGCGGCGAAGGGGACAATGCCGGTCTACGCTTCGCCGGCCACGATGCAGGACCTGGCGCGCGTCTTCGAGTTTGCCTTCAACGGCTTGAACCGTTTCCCGGGCTATCTGCAACCCGAGGCGCACGTGATCGACGGCCCGTTCGAACTCGGCAGCACTACGCTGACGCCGCTGCCGGTTCCGCACGGGCACAGTGAAGTTTACGGCTACCTCTTCACCCGCGGCGGGAAAAAGCTCGTCGCCTACCTGAGTGATTGCAGCAGCGTGCCCGACCCAATC
>JBKJKL010000378.1:0-5056 GCA_046597485.1 Chthoniobacterales bacterium | reverse complement strand
GCCTTCGGCGAAGTGAAAGGTTACGAGCAAAACGGGAAGCAAATTCCCCCGCACACCACCCTCGCCGGTCTCTACGAGCGCTCGGCGCAGCACAACAACGAGCCGCCCTTCGACCTGCCAAAACGCTGGATCGAGCGCAAAGGGAAGCTGAACCTGAGCACGCCGTTTAACTTCGTTTCCACCGCCGACATCATTGGCGGGAACAGCGGCAGCCCGGTCGTAAACAAAGCGAACGAGTTCGTCGGCATCATCTTCGACGGCAATATCCAGTCCCTCGCTCTCGACGTTATGTTTACCGAGAAACAGGCCCGCGCCGTGAGCGTGGACAGCGCCGCGATCAGCGAAGCGCTGCGCAAGGTCTACGACGCCGGCGCGCTGGCCGATGAGCTCGAGAAGGCGAAGTAGGTAAGTCCACCGCCGCGGCGCGCCCAGTTACAGCTCCCCGAGAAGTTTTTTCCACCGCGCCCAGGCGTCGTCGCGCGCCTTCTTATTCTCGGGCGAGGCATCCGGTGCTTCGCCTGCGCGCATGAAGCCATGGCCAGCGCCGGCGTAGATTACCGGCTCATACTTCTTGCCGGCGGCTTTCATCAGCTCCTCCGCTTTCGCGATGGTCGAGTTTACCCGTTCATCCTTCTCCGCGTAGAAGCCGTAGACCGGACCGGCCGCCTTCGCGATCTGTGTCGCGTCGCTCGGCGCGGTGCCGTAGAAGGAATAAGCCGCCTTCACTTTCGGATTCATCGTCGCGTAATCAAAGGCCCAGCCGCCGCCCCAACAGAAACCGGCCACCGCCAGCTTCCCGTTGCTCGCCGGGATCGTCGCGGCATAGTCCGCGGCCGCGTTCAAGTCCGCCGCCACCTGTTCCTTCGGCAGGGCGGAGATCGCCTTCCGCGCCCCGTCCACATCGTCGAAGGTCTGCCCGCTCAAGAGGTCAAGCGCGAGCGCGATCATTCCGTTCTCCGCCAGTTGATCGCACACTCCGCGCACCCAGTCGGTCAGCCCGAAGATCTCGTGGATCACCAGCACCACCGGCGCCTTCTCCTTTCGCTCAGGGTAAACGACAAACGCTTTCAGCGTTCGCTCGCCCGACTTAAAGTCCACCCACTCGCCATGGCGCGGGGAGTCATTTAGCCGCGGCTTCGCCCAATCCTGCGCCGGCGCCGTGGAAGCCAAAGCAGCGATGCACAGCGCGAGAGCGAGGAGGCGGCGCATGCTCAGGCCCTCGTGTTCGCGGTCGTTGTTTTACTGCGGCCGATGAGCGCATCCAGGCTCAGCCAGCCCGCGCCGCGGAAGAGAATATAGAGAAAGACAAAGCAGTAGATCACCGCTGCCTCGCCCCGGTTCACCAGCGGGAAGAAGCTGCCCATCTTCGCGTGCACCATGAAGTAGGCGACCGCCATCATGCCGCAGCAGAGAAAAGCGGCCGCGCGCGTGAGCAACCCGAAGGCGATGAGGAACCCGCCCACCAGCTCGATGTAGCCACCGATCAGGCCCATCGTGTCGAGCTCCATCGGCTTCGTCGGCGGTGGGAAGTGGAGGATCTTCTGCCCCCCATGGCAGGCAAAGAGGAGACCGATGACGATCCGCATAATGCAATAAATGGTGCCCGCGTGACGATCCAGGAAGTTCATGGCGGCGAAGCTGCGCGATCGCTCCCGCGAGGTCAAGATTTCCCTCCAGCGCCCTCCCCCGCGTAGGAGTCGTTAGGCATTCTCCGCAAATTTCGTTCGTGACATCCTTTCAACGATGGTCACTCTCGCCCGCATGGTCACCAAAAACATCGGCATGCTCCTGCTCGCGATCTATCTCATCCTGGTTGGCCTCGTCGGCATCTTCGGGATTTCACTGGGTGCGGCCGCCATCATCCTTCCGATCCTCGCGCTCGTGGCCGGGATCATGATCCTTCTCGGCAAATAATTGCTGCAGCTGTCAGTCGTACTTCAGCGTCCGATGAGCCCTGCTCCAGGTGAGAGCGGTGCAGGTTCGTCAGCCACCTCCCAGATGGCGGGACGCTGAGGTATCCTGCTCTCATCGCTCCGCGTCCCGTCCCTGCGCGGCTAATTTTTATTTCCGGGCCGTTCTTTCCTGAACGCTCGCCAGCCCGCGGTGTCGAACGACCCGCCTGCATGATCCTGCGTCACCTTTTCGTTTTTCTTCTCGCCCTCAGCCCGGCCGCGGCAAAGCCCACTCCGCCCGCGCCCCCAGCCGAGCCCTTTCCGCAGGAGCAGACCGACTTGAAGCCCGACCCGGCGGCGAAGTTCGGCCGCCTCCCGAACGGCTTCCGCTACGTCATCCTGCCGAACCATGAGCCGCAAGGCCGCGCCTCGCTTCGCCTCCTCATTCGCGCCGGCTCGCTCGATGAGGCCGACGACGAGCGCGGGCTTGCCCATTTCCTCGAGCACATGGCCTTTAACGGCAGCAAGAATTACCCGCCCGGCACTCTCGTCGAGTTCTTCCAGCGCATGGGGATGAGCTTCGGCGGCGACACAAACGCCAGCACCACCTTCGAGCGCACCGTCTACCAGCTCGAGCTCGCCCAGGCCGACGAGCATGCCCTGCGCGAAGGCTTGCGTGTCTTCGGCGATTACGCTGGCGGCCTGCTCCTCGGTCCGGAGGAGATCGAGAAGGAACGCGGCGTCATCCTGGCCGAGAAACGCGCCAGCGATTCCGTCGGCTACCGCACCTTCCTCGCCGAGTTCCAGGCCATGCTCAGCGACACGCGTTTCCCCGCGCGGATCCCGATTGGCGACCCGGAAATCATCACCCACGCGCCGCGGGAACGCTTCCTCGAGTTCTGGAATGCGCACTACCGCCCGGATCGCCTCACCGCCATAGTGGTCGGCGATTTCAAGAATGCGGCCGACGTCGAGCGCATGGTCCGCGCAGCCTTCAGCGGCCTCACCGCGCGCAGCTCGGCACGGCCTGCGATCAACCGGGGCACGCTGCCTAGCTTCGAGGGCATCCGTCCCTTCTACCACCACGAGGACGAGTCCCCCTCCACGAATATCTCCTTCACCGTCATCGCCCCTTATCAGCCGCGGCCCGATACCGCCGCCTACCGGCGCGAGCGCGTCCCGCGCTGGGTCGCCCTCCAGATGCTCAACCGCCGCTTCACCATTCTCGCGCAGAAGGAAGGCGCCCCCTTCCTCAGCGCCGGCGCCGGCGTCTCCGAGCCGTTCGATTTCTTCCGATCAGCGCGCCTCGACCTCACCTGCAAGGCGGAGCAATGGAGCGACGCCCTCGCCCTCGGCGAGCAAGAGCTGCGGCGCGCCCTTGAGCACGGCTTCACCGCCTCTGAGTTAAAAGAAGCAGTCGCGAACAGCCGGAACGCTCTCGAGCAGGCGGTCAAAACCAGTCCGACCCGTCGCTCTGCGGCTCGGGCGAATGAGCTCGTGCAGGATCTCGAGGACGGCGACGTCACCATCACTCCCGCGGCCGAGCTCGCCATTCTTGCCCCTGCGCTTGACCGGCTCACGCCGGAATCCTGCGCCGCCGCTCTCCGCGCCGATTTCACCGGACCCGCCCGCTTCCTCGGCGTCACTGGGAACGCCACTCTGCGGGAAGGGGATCCCGCCGCCGCCATCCGCGCCGCCTACGAGCAAGCCAACGCCGTCCCGGTCGAGCGGCCACCTGCTGAGGATGGCCTCGCCTGGGCCTACACCGATTTTGGGCCGCCGGGCAGAGTCGCCCACCGCGAGCACATCGCCGATCTCGACCTCGACCTCGTCACCTTCGAAAACGGCGTGCGCCTCAACCTGAAACGCACCGACTTCGAGGCCAACCGAATCGCCCTCGTCGCCCGCCTTGGCTCCGGCGCCATCACCGAACCGCCGACCGCGCGCGGCCTCTCCATCTTCACCGGCCGCACCTTCCTCCCCGGCGCCCTCGGGAAACACAGTGCCGATGATCTCCGCGCTCTCTTCGCCGGGCGGAATGTCGGCTGGCAATTTGCCCCGGACTCCGACGCCTTCCGCTTCGCCGGCAGCACCACCCCGCGCGATCTCCTTCTCCAGTTCCAGTTCCTCGCCGCCGAGCTGACCGATCCCGGCTATCGGGACGAAGCCGCCCGCGTCGCGCGCAAGGCCTTCGAGCAGACCTATCTCAGCTTCCAGCACACGGCCGCTGGCCCCGTCGCCCTCCAGCTCAGCACCCTTCTCGCCAGCGGCGACCCCCGCTTCGGCTGGCCGCCGCTCGAGACCATGCTGAGCCGCAGTCTAGAGGAATCCCGTGCCTGGCTGGCGCCAAACCTCGCTCACGGCGCTCTCGAAATCGCTCTGTCCGGCGACGTAGATCTGGAGGTGGCAATTGACGCTGCTGCCCGCACCGTCGGCGCCCTGCCCGCCCGCGAACCCCGTCCCGCGCTCGAAGAACTAAAACACATAACCTTCCCCAACGAGACGTTTGCGCGAGATTATACGGTCGACTCCGAGATTCCAAAGGGCGCCCTCTTGCTCTATTGGCCCACCGATGACGGACTCGATATCCACCGGAACCGCCGCCTCACCCTCCTGGCTGCCATCCTTTCCGATCGCCTCCGGCTCAAGGTGCGCGAAGAGATCGGCGCCACCTACAGCCCGAACGCCTCCAGCGCCGCCAGCGATACCTTTCCCGGCTACGGCTACCTCCAGGCCGCCGTCGATGTCGACCCCGCAGCCGCGCCGAAGATGGCCGAGCTCGTCATCACCCTCGCCGACGACCTCGCAAAGAATGGCGTCACCCCCGACGAGCTCGACCGCGCCCGCCAGCCCCTCCTCACCGCCATCCGCGAGTCCCAGCGCACCAACGGCTACTGGGTGAGCGCCGTCCTCAGCCGCGCCGGCGAGAAGCCGGAGGTGCTGGATTGGGCCCGCAGTCGCCTCGCCGACATCGAGTCGATCAACCCCGACGAGCTGAGCCAGTTCGCCGCGAAATACCTCGGCCGCGCCCACGCCTCCCGCGCCACCATCCTCCCCATCGAGAAACCGGCCATGTAAATAGACAACCGCGTTCAGCGTTCAGCGTTCAGCGTTCAGCGTTCAGCGTTCAGCGTTCAGCGTTCAGCGTTCAGCGTTCAGCGTTC
>JBKJKL010000225.1:0-3262 GCA_046597485.1 Chthoniobacterales bacterium | reverse complement strand
CTTCCAGATGCATCGCGACATGGGCCTGGTCTCGCAGGTTTTCGGCGCGGCCGAGTTGGAGCGTTTGAAAGGCGCCCGCGCGGTTGGCCATGCGCGCTACTCGACCACAGGTTCGAGCACGTTGAAGAACGCGCAGCCTTTCGTGGTCGATTGCTTCCGTGGGCAGATCGCCGTGGCGCACAACGGCAACCTAATCAACGCAGCTATCCTGCGTGACGAACTCGAGCGTAAAGGTTCCATTTTTCAAACGACGGCAGATAGCGAGATCATCCCGCATCTCCTGGCGCAACCGCAGCAGAACAACGGCAGCGCGTTGAACGTGCTGCGCCGGCTCGAGGGCGCGTTCTCTGTCCTGATCATGAGCGAGCGCGAGATCATCGCGGTACGCGATCCGTTCGGCTTCCGGCCGCTCGTCATGGGGCGGCTCGACGGCGCCTACGTTTTCGCTTCTGAGACCTGCGCCTTCGACCTCATCCACGCCGAGTTCATCCGCGAGGTGGAGCCGGGCGAAGTGGTGATCGTAAGCGAAGATGGCGTGCGCTCGGAATGGCCCTTCCGTGATGAGAAGCAGGCTTTTTGCATGTTCGAATACGTCTACTTCTCGCGGCCGGATAGCATCATCGGCGGCGTGAACGTGGCCAAGGTGCGGACCGAAATGGGCCGCGAACTGGCGCGGCGTTTTCCGGTTGAGGCAGACCTCGTCGTCCCGGTGCCGGACTCGGGTAACTACGCTGCGCTGGGCTTCGCGCACGAGCTCGGGATTCCCTACGAGCATGCTTTTGTCCGGAACCATTACATCGGTCGCACCTTCCTCCAGCCGAGCCAGCTCATTCGCGACTTCGACGTGCGGGTGAAGCTGAACCTGATCAAGGAAGCAGTGGAGGGAAGACGCGTCGTGGTCGTCGATGACTCGATCGTCCGCGGCACGACCGCGCGCGCGCGGGTGGTCAACCTGCGCGAGGCTGGCGCGAAGGAAGTGCACATGCGAGTGAGCTGTCCGCCGCATCGTTTTGCCTGCCATTACGGGATCGATTTTCCCGATCCGGAGAAGCTGATCGCGAACCAACTCTCGATGGAAAAGATCTGCGAATACCTCGGCGTCGACAGCCTCGGCTATCTCGATGTCGACGGGATGATTCGCGCTACCGGCCGCCCGGCAGATTCGTTTTGCCTCGCCTGTTTCACGGGCAACTACCCGCTGCCGGTCGATCCCGCACTCGACAAGTTCATCATGGAAAAACGCGAAGGCCGCTCGCGCGCGCTCGCCCAGGAAGAAGCGCATCCGTCGCTCTTTGCCGACCTCACTTAACAGTCGAGAAGCGCGCCGATGAACCGCAAGAAAGCGTATGCGCGCGCCGGCGTGGACGTGGACCTGGGCAACCTCGTTAAGCGCCGCATCCAGGCGCGGGTGAAGAGCACGCACGGCCCGGAAGTGCTCGGGAAAATTGGCGGTTTCGGCGGGCTTTTCGCGCCGAACTTTCGCGGGCTGCATGAGCCGGTGCTGGTCGCGAGCGTCGATGGCGTCGGGACAAAACTGAAGATCGCCTTTGCGCTCAAGAAGCACGACACGGTCGGCGCCGACTTGGTCAATCACTGCATCAACGACATCGCGGTTCTCGGGGCGCGGCCGTTGTTTTTCCTCGATTACATCGGCGCGGAGCGACTTGAGCCAGCCGTCTTCGACCAAATCCTGGCCGGGTTTACCAAGGCCTGCCGCGCGGGCAGCTGCGCGCTCATCGGCGGCGAAACGGCGCAGATGCCCGGGATGTATCAGCGCGGTGAATACGATCTGGCTGGCTGCATTGTCGGCGTGGTCGATCGCAAGACGATGCTGGACGGCAGCCGCATCCGCGCCGGCGACGTGATCCTCGGCCTGCCCTCGAACGGGCTGCACACGAATGGCTACTCGCTCGCGCGCAAAATTTTGCTCGACGACAGCGGGCTCAAAATGAGCACAAAAGTTGCCGGGCTGAAGCATTCGTTAGGCGAAGAGTTGCTGCGCACTCATCGCAATTACCAGCCCGCGCTGGCCAAGGTCGGCTTCGCAAAATTCCACGGCCTCGCTCACATCACGGGCGGTGGATTGATCGATAACCTCCCGCGCGTTCTGCCGAAAGATTGCGACGCCGTGATCGAGACCGCGAGCTGGACAGTGCCGCCGATCTTCCATTTCATGGCCGAAAAGGGCAGCGTTGACCGCGAGGAGATGTATCAGGTTTTCAATATGGGCATCGGCATGGCCGCGATCGTCCCGAGCCGGACGGCGAAGGAAATTGCGCGCCAGCTTAAAGCGAAGATCATCGGCCGCATCGAAGGCGGGACTGGCGCGACTCGTCTCTTGTTTTAATCTCTCGCGATGGAAAAGCGGCAGCTCGGCAAGACAGACATGCAGGTCAGCGTGCTCGGCTTCGGCGGCGCGGAGATCGGCTATGAGAGCGCGACGGCCGAGACGGTGCAGCAGCTTTTGAACAGCGCGCTCGATGCCGGCTTAAATGTGATCGACACCGCGGAGTGTTACGAGACGAGCGAGGAATTGATCGGACAAACGGTCAGCCAGCGGCGCGGCGAATATTATTTGTTCACCAAGGTCGGGCACCCGCGCGGGATCGGAAGCGAGGATTGGTCGGCTGCCTCCATCCTCGAAAGCATCGAGCGCAGTCTGCGCCGGATGAAGACCGACCATGTCGACCTCGTGCAGTTGCACAGCTGCTCGGAGGCGGTCTTGCGCAAAGGCGAAGTCATCACCGCGCTGCAGACGGCGCGGGAGCGCGGCCATACACGTTACATCGGCTATAGCGGCGACAACCGCGCCGCGCGGTTCGCGGTCGAGTGCGGCGAGTTCGACACCCTGCAGACTTCACTCAACCTCGCCGACCAGGAGCCGATCGAACTGACGGTGCCGCTCGCGCGCGCCGCCAAGATGGGCGTGATCGCGAAGCGGCCGATCGCGAACGCGGCTTGGAAGTCTGGCCACAAGCCGATCGATCCTTACCTGCACGTTTACTGGGATCGTCTGCGGAAGCTGGCCTACGACTTTATCGCGCAGCGTTCGCTGGAGGAGTCGGTCGCGACTGCGTTGCGTTTTACCTTGAGCGTCCCCGGCGTGCACACTGCGATCGTGGGAACGAAGAACCCCGACCGCTGGGCGCAAAACGCCGAGCTGCTCAAGGCGGGGCCGCTGAGCGAAGAAGAGTTCCAGGCGATCCGGGAACGCTGGGACGATTTCGCGCCCGCGACCTGGGTCGGGCAGACCTGATCCGCC
>JBKJKL010000034.1:0-3085 GCA_046597485.1 Chthoniobacterales bacterium | reverse complement strand
GTTCCAGCGGCCCTCGCGTTTCCTAAAAGAGATTCCTCACGGGCTGGTCGAAGATTGGCAGATTAGCAGAGGCTGACTTTCGCCACGGATTAACACGGATGAAACACGGATTAGAAGCAGATGAAATGCATCCCATTCATCTGCTGCATCGCGAGACGACGGAGAAGATCATCGGCGCAGCGTTCGAGGTTCATCAACAGCTCGGGTATGGATTTCTCGAACGCGTCTACCAGCGTGCGCTTCAGGTCGAGCTACTTCGTCGCGGCGCAAGTGCTGAGCTAGAGAAGCGGATCCAGGTCCTCTACAAAGGCGCGGTCGTGGGCGACTACGAGGCCGACGTGATCGCCGCCAGCTGTGTGCTCGTTGAGATCAAGGTTGCGCCGGAATACGACAAACGCGACGAAGCGCAGTTGCTGAACGAACTGAAGGCAACCGGAATGAAGGTTGGGCTCGTTCTGAACTTCGGCAGAACAAAGCTTGCGTACAAACGCCTCATCTTCTGAATCCGTGTTTCATCCGTGTTCATCCGTGGCGAAATGAATCTTTCTCCCGAGAGCAGAATCGCCGGCGTGCTCACGCCGCTCTTCGCCATCCGCACCGAGGACGATCTCGGCATCGGCGACCTCGCTGGGTTGCGGCAGTTTATCGACTGGGCGGCGGGGATCGGCTTCAAGCTCGTGCAGCTCCTGCCGATCAATGAAACCGGCGGCGACAACAGCCCCTACAACGCGATCAGCGCGCTGGCGATCGAGCCGACCACGCTGCACCTCGCGCCCGGCTCGCCCGCGGAGCTGACGCAGGCAGATTTCGACGAAGTCATCGCGCGCTTCAACCTCAAGAAGCTGCGCACAGGCACGGTGCACTACGAGCAGGTGCGCACGCTGAAACGCGCGTTGCTCGAGAAGGCGTTCGCGCGTTTCGTGCCTAACGAGTCGTTCGCCAGCTTCCGCGAGAAAGAGAAATCGTGGCTCGAGAGCTACGTCTTCTTCCGTGCGCTGATGGAGGAAAACGGCGGGACCGAAGCCTACGACCATTGGCCGGAGGAACAGCGCACGAGCGAGTCGGCGCGTGCCTGGTTGGCGGCGCAGCCGGAGGACGTGCGGCAACGTTTCGCGCGGCACGAGGAGTTCTTTCGCTACGTGCAATGGGTCGCCTACGCGCAATGGATGGCGGCGAAAGAATACGCAGACGAGCGCGGCATCGTGCTCATGGGCGACATCCCGTTTGGCATCAGCTACTACAGCGCGGACGTCTTCGCGCGGCCGGAGGAATTTCGGCTCGATTGGTCGGGCGGCGCGCCGCCGGAACCATATTTCAAGGACGACGAGTTCACCCAGAAGTGGGGGCAGAACTGGGGCATCCCGCTCTACAATTGGGAGGCGATGCGGCGAAACGACTTCGCGTGGTGGCGCCAGCGCGTGCGCGGGGTGCGCCGTATCTTTCACGTCTTCCGGATCGACCACGTCCTCGGCTTCTACCGCATCTATGCCTTCCCCTGGCGGCCGCAGCTTAACTCTGAAATCCTGCCGTTCTCGCACGAGGAGATGCTCGCGCGCACCAGCGGCCGCGCCCCGCATTTCGCCCCGCGCGATGACTCGGATTACGGGAACTGCGAGGCGAACCGGCGCGAAGGCGAAGAGTATCTCCGCGTCGTCCTCCAGTCGGCTGGCAATACGCGACTCGTTGGCGAAGATCTCGGGACGGTGCCGCCTTATGTGCGGCCGAGTTTGCAGTCGTTAGACATCGCGGGCTTCAAAATCCCGCAATGGGAAAGCACGCCCGACGGCCGGATTGTGCGCGGCGAAGATTACCAGCGACTCTCGGTCACGACCTACGCCACGCACGATCATAAACCGATTCGCGCGATGTGGGACGAAGCCTTTGAACACGAGAGCGAGACGCGCGAACAAGCTCGTGGCGATCTGCGAAAGATCGCGGAGTTCGCCGGGATTACCTCACTTGCGGACGGCGCCGATTTCGATTGCGACTTCTACCCGCAAATCACGCGCGCATTGTTCGCGAGCAACGCCTGGATGGCCATCATCATGATCACCGACCTGCTCGCGCGCAAAGATCGATTTAACGTTCCGGGTACGGCGGCGAACTCGAACTGGAGCCGGCGTCTGCAAATGACAGTCGCGCGCCTGCGTTCAAGCCGGAGGGTGAAGCTGCGGATGCGCGTCGTGCATCGTCTTCTGCAGGAAACCGGAAGAATTTTAGCCACGGATTGACACGGATTTTCACGGATGAAGAAGCAGAAAAATCCGTGTTTCATCCGGGTTAATCCGTGGCAAAGAATTGCATGAACTCTCCGATCAAAGTCGCAATCACCGGCGCCGCCGGGCAGATTGGTTACTCGCTCCTCTTCCGGGTCGCATCGGGCGCGCTCTTCGGTCCCGACCAGCCGGTGCAGTTGAGCTTGATCGAGATTCCGCAGGCGCTCGATGCGCTGAAAGGCGTGGTCATGGAACTGGACGACTGCGCCTTCCCGCTCCTGAAAGGCGTCACGCCGACGGCCGACCTGAGCGAAGGTTTCCGCGATGTGAACTGGGCGTTGCTTGTCGGCAGCGTCCCGCGAAAGGCCGGAATGGAACGCGGCGACCTGCTCGGGATTAACGGCAAGATTTTCATCGGCCAGGGCCAGGCGATCGAGAAGAACGCCGCCTCCGACGTGCACGTGCTCGTGGTCGGCAATCCGTGCAACACGAACTGCATGATCGCGATGAACAACGCACGCTCCATCCCGCGTGATCGCTGGTTTGCCATGACCCGGCTGGACGAAAACCGCGCGAAGGCGCAGCTCGCGCAAAAAGCCGGCGTGGATGTGACTGAGGTCACGAATATGACGATTTGGGGCAACCATTCCGCGACGCAGTATCCCGATTTCTACAACGCGAAAATCAAAGGGAAGTCGGCCGCGAACGTGATCGGCGATGAAGCGTGGCTCAAGCAAACTTTCATTCCCGCGGTGCAGCAGCGCGGCGCGGCGATCATCAAGGCGCGCGGCCTTTCCAGCGCGGCGAGCGCGGCGAACGCGGTGGTTGATACCGTGCGCTCGCTGACCACGCCGACGCCTGCGGGCGAC
>JBKJKL010000466.1:0-2854 GCA_046597485.1 Chthoniobacterales bacterium | reverse complement strand
GCCGAGATTTCCTTCGAAACTCAGATCGCGAAACGTGACGTGCGAGACGTCCTTCAGCGTGACCAGCGGCGTGTTTTGGTCGGTGACGTAGATCGCCGCGCGGCTGAGATCGTCGGGGGGCCAGAAATAAAGCGTCGCGCTGATGAAATCTACGCACCACTCGCCGGGCCGGTCGATTTCCTCGAGCAGGTTGAGTGCGCACCACGTTTCCTTGCCGTCCCCGAGTTGGCCGGCGGGGGCGTATTTCGAGCCGATGAGTTCTTTGTCCGGTTCGGCGAATTCAATCGTGCGCGAGGCCGCGTCGATGGACTTCACGCGCAGGGCGACTGCGCGCCACGGCACCCGCCAGTAACCTTCAAGCCACACGCCACTCTCGACGTGCCAACGAGTGCAGCGCTCCTCGCGTGCGACGAATTTGCCGCCGTGGCGCTGCGGGCCTGACGAAGCGTCACCTTTGTCGAGCACCTTGCCCATCGTGGTGACATCTTCGTTCGGCCAGCGTGACAACGGCATCCGCCGATCGTTGACGAACAGTTCGAAGAGTCCGCCTCCGTTCATGAACACGTCGGGGAAAGTCTTGGCGTGGGCGAGTTGGAGCGACGCGAGGTTGAGTTGGACGACCTTGCCGCGCGCGGCGGGATCGAGCCGGGCGAGGATGGTCGCATCCGTGACCGGTTTGAAATCGGCGGATTTCAGCGGCCGCGCGCCCAGCAGCCGCGCCTTGCCCGGCTCGACGCCGCGATACACCACCGGGTTTTCGGCGGTGCTGGAATCGACGGCCGTTAGTTCAAAGGTCGTCGTGACTGGATAGTCGCCTGCGCCCAGCCACACGGTCACACCGCCAGCCGTCGCGCCGGCACGCTTTGTTTCCCGAATGGCGTCACGTGCCCGTTCGAGCGTGGCAAACGGCTTCGCCCTCGAGCCGCTAGCGGAATCGTTTCCCGCCGGGCTGACAAAAAACTCCATCGCGTGCAGCGCGATTGGTGAAGCCAACAGCAGAGCGGCGGGGAGTGTGATCGTGGGTTTCATCGTTGGGTGTTCTTTGCAGAGCGAGTCCGGCAGGCCGAGGACGCGCGTGGGGTCGCGCATGGCAAAGCGAAGTGTAGGGCTCGGATCGTCGTGATAAAGTGCACTGGAGGTCGGAACTGGGGAAAAGAAAAAGCGCTGTCTTTAAGGAGGACCGCGCTTAGGGAGGGCGATGAGCGGAGAAAAGGGCGAACTGAAGTCCGCCCTGCTTTAGAAATTCAACGTCGCGCTGAAGCGGTAGGTGCGGCCGAGCTGCCAGGTGGCACCGTAGAACCGATCGTCGTTGGCGACATTGGAGGTGTTGAGCTGGACGCTCGTGTTGTAGCGGCCGATTTTGCGACGGTAGCCGACGTTGAAATCGTAAATGTAGTGGGACGGGACGTTGAATCGCGTGATCGTCGCATCACCGGTAGAGGTGCTGACGGCGATGATCTCGGCCTCGCGGGAGCCGAGGTATTTGGCGCCGACCATGGCCCAGGTGTTTTTCAGGAAACCCGAGTTGAACTCGTAGCGGAGGAAGCCGGTGCCGGAGTATTTGGCGATGTCGGTGGGCGGGCGGCCGAGGTAGCGGGTGGAGCTGCCGCCGGCGGCGACGAAGCGTTGTTGGGCGGCGAGTCGGAGGGGATCGGGATTCGTCGGCGTCGCGAAGGGCTCGATCTGCGCGATCTTCACGTCGTTTTTTGAGAAGCCGATGTTGATGCGCAGGTTGCGCAGCGGGAGGTAGTCCAACTTCACGTCGAAGCCTTTGGAGTCGGTGCCGGTATTCACGGCAGCGCCGAAGCCGGATCCGTTGTTGTTGCCCGTGGGGGCGACGAGGAGATTTTGGATGGCGGCGCCGTAGTTCACTGGGCGATCGCGGTCTTGCAGGGTGAAGGCCACGAGGTTGAGGAGGAGCTTGTTCTTGATGAGGTCGAACTTGACGCCGGCTTCGGCGTTTTGGACGCGCGCGGCGGTGAGGGCTTTGCCGTTGCCGTCGTAGCTGGAGTAGGCGGGGCCGGGGTCGAGGGCGCTCATGGAGTTCGCGTAGAGGCGAATCGAGTCGTTGACCAACCAGATGACGGTGGCGCTGGGGGCGGTGTTGCGGACGGGCTCGGGGCGGCGGACGCCGTTGAGGGTGGAGCCGCTGCCAGCGGGGGCGACGCTGTTCCAAAGGTAGTCGCCGTTGACGGCGTAGACGTTGCCGGCGCGGTCGTTGCGGGTGTCGAAGAAGCCGACGATGGTCTGGAGGCGGCCTTTGAAGAAGCTGCTCTGGAGATTCGCGTAGAGATTACGGTCCCAGAAAAGCGAGGTGAGGTAGGAGGATTTCGCGTCGAGTTGAGACTCGGGACCCTGCGGGTATTGGTTGAGGGAGGCGTAGTCCCAGCGCTTCACGGAGGCGTAGTCGCGGGGGTCGCGGAAGCGGGAGAGGATGGCGTCGGCGGAGACGTTTCCCACGCGAGGGTGGCGGGAGCGGTGGGTGAGCCGGTGTTGCCGTAGTAGAAATTTTGGTTGGGCGCGTTATTGCCGGAGCGGAGGGGACCGTAGCTGATGCCGGTGATGAGGCGGTGCTGCACAGGGCCGGTCTTGAAGGCGTAGTAGAGTTCGGATTTCCACGTCGGGCGGACGGTGCGGGCGGAGTTGGTGATGTTGTTGGGGCGGATGTCGAGGACCTGGGGCTGGGCGGTGCCGAAGGAGGGGCGGAGGAGATTGAGGAAGCGCGGGTCGGTGCGAATCTTTAGGGGGATGGAGGCGTCGTTGGCGTTGCGGAGGGAGACGTTGAAGGAGCGTCCGCGGACGTTGATATCTTCAGCGCTGTAGCCGCCCCACCACTGGAGGTCGTCGCTGAAAC
>JBKJKL010000352.1:0-3772 GCA_046597485.1 Chthoniobacterales bacterium | reverse complement strand
GGCCTCGCGTGGCTGCTCGTAGGAAAGGCGAACGAGCGGCTGCGCGGCCAGATGGAAAACGAAATCCGGCTGCGCCTCCGCGACCGCGCGCTGGAGCCGTTCTGCATCGCGCACATCGGCCTCGAGATGCTCGATTTGACCCTCCAACTCGAGCTGGTCGAAAAGAGCGGGATCAGTCGGCGGCGGGAGGCTGTAACCGATGACTTTCGCGCCAAGCGAGAGGAGCCATTGCGTGAGCCACGAGCCTTTGAAACCGGTGTGGCCGGTGACGAAGACGCGCTTCCCTTGGTAGGCCGAACGGAAGTCCACGCCGGCTACCACACCTTCCAAGGCGCGCTCCCTTTTTCCCAAAGAGAGTTCAGGAGAGTGAACTCCTGAAAGGTGTCCATCGGCTGCCAAAAGCCGCGATGCTTGTGGGCCGCGAGTTGGCCCTCGGCCGTGATTTGCCGGAGAGGCTCCTGCTCAAACATCGTGCCGGGATGCGCCGCCATGTAATCGAAGACGCGGCGGTGACAGACCATGTAGCCGCCGTTGATGTAGCCGACCTCGGTCTGCGGCTTCTCGTTGAACTCGCGAATGTGACTCTCGCCGTCGAAGCTGATTTCGCCGAAGCGCCCGGGCGGATGGACCGCGGTGATGGTGCAGGCGCGGCCTAACGAGCGGTGGAGCTCGATCGAAGCCGGGATGTCGATATTCCCGACGCCGTCGCCATAAGTAAGGAGAAAATTCTCGTCGTCGCCGAGATACTTCTGGATGCGCTGGATGCGTTCACCGGTCATCGAGTCCGCGCCGGTGTCGGCGAGCGTGACCTGCCAATCTTCCTCGGTATGGCGGGTGTGAAATTCCGCCTTTGGCTCCTGGCCGAGATAGAGGGTGGCGTCGCAGATGTTCCAGAGATAATTCCGAAAATATTCCTTAATGATCTCGCCCTTGTAACCGAGGCAGAGGACGAACTCCTTGAAGCCGTAGTGCGCGTACGTCTTCATGATGTGCCAGAGAATCGGGCGATCACCGATCGGTAACATCGGCTTCGGGCGGAACTCCGTTTCTTCGCGGAGCCGCGTCCCTTTGCCACCGCAGAGAATCACTACTTTCATCGAAAGATTGAGGGCGAGATGCTACTACGCACGGCGGCGAGCGCACACGAATTTTCGCCGGCTCGGCCGGCGGCGGCACGTTGACAGAAGCCGGGCCATCCCGCAGGCGTAGCGCAGACGTAGAATCCCCGCATGTCCGCGCCCACCGAACACGTCCGCGTTCCGTCCGACCTCCATGGTCAGCCGCGTCGTGTCCCGACGACGAGGGTCACCTGGCGGCACACTTTCCGCGCGCTGCGGCACCGAAATTACCGCCTCTTTTTCTTCGGCCAGCTCGTCTCGCTCATCGGCACCTGGATGCAGCAGACCGCAATGAGCTGGCTGGTCTACGACCTGACCGGTTCGAAGTTTCTCCTCGGCGCGATCGCCGCGGTCGGCTCTGCGCCCATGATGATCTTCTCACTTTGGGGCGGCATTCTGGCGGACAAATATCCGAAGCGGAACATCCTGCTCGTGACCCAGGTCTTCGAGATGTTCTTCGCTTTCGCGCTCGCCATCACCGTCTGGCAGGGCGTGGCCACGCCGACCTTAATTATGATTATCGCGGCGCTGAATGCGGTCGCGCTCGGCTTCGAGATGCCGGCGAGACAAGCCTTCACCGTCGAGATGACGAGCCGCGAGGATCTGCTCAACGCCATCTCGCTCAACAGCTCCATTTTTAACGGCGCGCGCATCGTCGGTCCCTCGATCGCCGGGCTTTTGATCGCGAGCGTCGGCACCGCGGCCTGCTTTTTCCTAAACGCCTTCAGCTTCGTCGCCGTCATCGTTGGCTACCTCATGATGGATGCCCCGCGCACGAAAGCCTCGGAAGGTCCGGCTGCTCATCCGCTCAGCGGGCTGAAGTATGCTTTCGAAAATAAGCGCGTCCGCACCCTGCTCGCGCTCTTCGGCGTCGTCGGCGTCTTCGGCTGGTCCTACGCCGTGCTCATGCCGGCCTTCGCGCGCGACGTTTTAAAGTTGGGCCCAAACGGCTACGGCATTCTCATGTCGGCCAGCGGCATCGGCGCCCTCGTCGGCGCGCTCGGCGTCGCGACCTACGGCGACCGCGTCGCGCCGCGGAATATGGCGCTCGGCGGCGTCTGGATCTTTTCCGCGGCGGTCATCGGCCTCGCGTTCACGAGCAACTTCCTCTTCTCGCTCGCGATGCTCTTCATTAGCGGACTCGGCATGCTGCTTTTTTTCTCCACCTCGAATACCGTCCTGCAGACGATCGTCCCGGATCACATGCGAGGCCGGATCATGGGCGTCTGGGCGCTCATCTTCGGCGCGATGATTCCACTCGGCAGCCTGGAAGCAGGGGCCGTTGCGAGCTGGCTGGGCACGCAATACTCCCTCGCCTTCGGCGCGATCATGTGTGCAATTTCCGCCTTCGTTGCGCTGATCGCGATCCGGCGGCGCCTGGCGCGCGAGGGCAGCTAGCCGACCGTCTCGCAGGCGCAGGTCCAGAGTTCGTTGTCCAACTCTGCGAGCGCGCGTGCCGCTAACGCCTCCGCATCTGCGGGCTCGCGCAAGACTGCGAGCATGGTGGAACCAGACCCAGACATAAGCGCGACGGCCACCTCCGGCTGCGCCAGCAGCCACATCTTCGTTTGGGCGAGGAAGACGAACTTCTCAAAAACCGGACGCTCGAGGTCGTTGAAAAACTCGACGCCGTCGAAACTCTGCGGCGCGTAACTGATGCCAGGCAGCTCGCGCGATTCGCTCCAGCGCCCGTAGGCCGACGGCGTCGGGACGCCGAAGGCCGGCTTGAGCAGGAGGAGCGGCCAACGACTCGTTAGGCGGACCGGCTCCACCCGCTCCCCTCGCCCGCGGCAGTGGGCGGCTGATTCGAAAACGAAGAACGGCACGTCGGACCCGATCTCCGCCGCCATCCCGGCGAGCGTCTCGCGCGAGAGCTTCGTTTCGAAAAGCTCGTTCAGGCCGAGCAGCACGCTGGCCGCGTCGCTGCTCCCGCCGCCGAGTCCGGCGCCGTGCGGGATCCGCTTCTCGAGATGGATGCGCACACCGGCGGTCGAATTCGTCATCGTCTGGAAAAGCCGCGCTGCGCGCACGACCAGATTGTCGTCGCCTGTCGGCAACGTGGGATCGTCGCAGGTAAAGTGCACGCCTTCGCCCGCCGGCTCGATCGTGAGCAAATCGTGGAGCGAGACCGGCGCCATCAGGGTCTCAATTTCGTGAAAGCCATCGTCGCGCCGGCCGCGGATGCGGAAGGAAAGATTGATCTTCGCTGGCGCCCGAAGCTGCATGGCTGCACTCTCCGCAGAAACCTGCACCGATGACAACGCACGAAATTTCGCCGCGCGATCGGCTTATCATCGCCCTCGACTTGCCGACCGCCGACGAGGCGCTCGCACTCGTCCGCCAGCTCGAAGGTGAGGCCGCCTTTTTCAAGATCGGCCTCCAGCTCTACACCGCGGCCGGACCCGAAATCGTCCGCGCGGTGCGCGACACCGGCGCAAAAGTTTTTCTCGACCTCAAACTGCACGACATCCCGAACACGGTCGCAAAGGCGGTCACGGCAGCGGCGGAATTGGGGGTTGCGATGTTAACCGTGCACCTGAGCGGCGGGCGTAAGATGCTGGAGGCGGCAGCGGCCGCGGGCCCGACCGATCTGCTCCTGCTCGGCGTCACTGTGCTGACCAGTTCCGATGAATCGACGCTGCGCGAAACGGGCG
>JBKJKL010000284.1:0-2988 GCA_046597485.1 Chthoniobacterales bacterium | reverse complement strand
CCCACGGGTCCTTCGGCAGATCTTTGAAAAGCTGATACCAGCGCGTCGGTTTCGGATCAGAGGCGGGCGGGGTGACGAGCGCCTGTAGTCCCTGCTCGGTCGTGGGCAGAAAGCCGTTCACGCTCTCATAGAGCTTCAGCTGGGTCGAGATCGCCTGGATATCGGCCCGGACGCGCATGTCTTTCGCGATGCCGGTGGTGTTGCCGAGGCGCGAGACCGCCACCCCGAGGATGATGACGATAATGCCGACCACGAGCATGATCTCGAGGAGGGTGAAGGCGGCGCGATTTCGCCTAACGAGTGCTATTTCGGATCGAGGAGATAGTCGGATTTTTCCCACAGGTATTTCAGTTGAATTTGCGTGGCCCGGATCGCCGAGGCCGGGGTGCCCGGGCCACCGATGAGGATCACATCATTCAGCCCCTGCCTCAAATGCACCGCGGGGACGATCTTCTGCGCGCGCAGCCAGCCGGTGTAGCGGAACCGCATCCCGTCGATCATCCGCCGCGTCTCGCCGCGATAGCCGGGATCGGCCAGGTCGGGTAACGCGAGGCTGACGGGCCCGAGGCTTTCGCCGTTCACGTAGACTTCGGGCGGCGCATCGACGCGCGCGCTTTCCACCTCAAAGGTCAGGAGCGCGAAGAGTGGCTGGCTCTCGAGCGGAAACTGGAAGGCTGCGCCCTGCGAGATGCTGGCGCCGATGCGGATCGTCTCGGCCGCGAGGGTGGCGGTGACGGTGCCGAACGTTTCCTCGTCGCGCTCCGGTGCATGCAACGGAGCGGCGGCGGCGAAGGGCTCCGGGATGATGTCGCGCGGCTCGGCGGCGAGCGGGTGGGCGACGCTCCGGCTCGCCATCCAGTCCATGTAAATGCCGCGCACGTTCTTGCCGTCGCCCGGCGTCTCGACGTCGATGCAGCTCACCCCGAGCATCGGCAGCATGACGGTGTCCGACGTTTCGAGATCGACGCCAGCGCCGAGCTCCTTCGAGCGGAGCACGACGCTGCCCGATTCATCCCAGGCCAGAATGGTTGGCCGCTGCTTCGGTTTATCGTCGAAGAAAAGGCGGAAGAGCAGAAGCTGCAGATCGGGATTTGGCCGCCGCAGGCGAATGCGAAACACCGTCCGCGCCGGCGTGTTCGCGGTGGCGGCGACGGGGACCAGCGTGACAGCCTCGACCCAATCCGGCGCACTTTGCGGTGCGGAATGCGTGGGGGCGGTCTGGCGCAGATCGAGCCAAGCGCTGGGCGAGGTGAGATTGCGCTCGGTCGCGGCGCGCGGCAGACGCGGCCCGACCGCTTCCTGGGCGTGGACGAACGAAGCGGTGAGACTGGCAAGGGCGGCGATGACGATCGCGCGGGGAGACATGGGCGGCGATCCTATCCTAGTGCGGACGCACCTGTAAACTGCTGGTCATCTCAAAGACCGCACTCAGGATGCTGTAGACGACAAATCCAACCACGAGCGCGATCAGCACGATGATCACTGGCGGGATGAGGGCGGAGGTAATCTTGACCGTCCGTTCGAGCTCGCGCTCGTAGACATCGGCGATCGTTTGCATCGTCTCGGCGAAGTGGCCGGTCTGCTCGCCGACCGCCATCATGTCCGTCAGCAGTTCGGGGAAAAGGCCCTGGCCGGTGAGCGCGACGGAGAGATTCGCGCCGTCGATCACCGAGCGGCGAACATCGGCCAGTTTGTGCTCAAGGAAGCGATTGCCCGCGATTTCGGTCACGAGATCGAGCGCCTTCAAGAGCGGCACGCCGTTCTCCATCAGCGTGCCTAGGGTGCGCGAGAACTGCGCGTAGTAACGATGTTTTATGATGCGGCCGTAGCCGGGGATGGAAAGCCGGAGACGATCGAGCGTGACGCGGCCTTCATCGGTCCGGGCAAAGGCGCGGATGGCGATGGCCGTGCCGACGACCACGACCACAGCGACCCACCAGTAGGTCGTGAGAGCGTGATGAAACGCGACCAGCATCCGCGTGGGCAGCGGCAGCTCGCCGCCGTTTTGCGACATGAACTGCGTGAGCTGCGGCACCATGAAGGTGATGAAAATCGTCATCAGGACCGCGCCCGCGAAAGCGAGGAACGCCGGATAAATCAGTGCCTGCTGCACACTGTCGCGCAGGGCTTTCGCCTGCTGCAAATGTTCCACCAAACGCCGCAGGATGTCCGGAAGCGCACCGCTCGCTTCGCCGGCTGCGATCAGGTTCACGTAGATTGCCGGGAAGATGCGCGGGAAATCACGCAATGCTTGCGAGAAGCTCCGCCCGTCGACCAGCGCCTGGTGCAGCGCGGCCGTCATCTGCTGCACGCGCGGATGCTTCAGCCGCTTTTGCAGGACGGCGAGGCCCTCGTCCAGCGTCATCCCAGCCTGGAGTAAATGGGCGAGCTGCTCGGTAAAGATGAGCAGCTGGGTATGCGGAATCTTCAGGCTCCGCGTCGCCACCGCCGCGGTCGCGAGGACGGCCGCTGGCGCACCTTTCACCAATTGCGGCTGCGTGCTGACGACGTCGATCCGGATCGGGATGTAAGCGAGCTGCTCGATCTGCCGGATGGCCACGCTGCGGTCCGGACATTCCAGCGTGCCCTCGACCAAAGCGCCCTGCGCGTTCCGCGCCCGATACGAAAACTGTGGCATCGACCGCCAGCCTACCACATCGCGCGCGACATCGCGCGTGGAGTGCCTTTTCTCCGTGCGCGCGATTTAAACCGCCGTCGTCCCGGCGAGGCCGAGACGTGCCGCGTCTGTCTTCAGCGCCGCGATCACTTCCGCGATCATCTCTTCCAAGGGAAGGCCGAGCTCTGCGGCTCCGCGCGTGATGTCGTCGCGATTCACCGCGCGGGCGAAGGCCTTGTCCTTCAGCTTCTTTTTCACGGAGGCGACTTCGACTTCGGCGATGTTCTTCGACGGCCGGACGAGCGTGACCGCGGTGACGAAACCGCTTAACTCATCGACCGCGTAGAGCGTTTTCTCGAGCAGCGTCTCGC
>JBKJKL010000172.1:0-6212 GCA_046597485.1 Chthoniobacterales bacterium | reverse complement strand
GTTTCGGGCGGCCGACGGTTACTACGAGACCTTCGGTATCGGGAAGGCGATGGAGCCTAGCACGCTCGTGGCCTATGGGATGAACGGAGAGCCGCTGCCGCAGCGACATGGTTATCCCCTGCGCATGATCGTCCCCGGATTGTATGGCGAAAAGAATCCGAAATGGCTGACGCGGATCGAGCTGCTGAACGAAAACGACGGGCGCTTGCTCCGGCGGCGCGGCTGCGGCTTTTACAAAGAACAAGGTTGGGGACGCGAGGGTTATGTTATTCCCACGACCAGCCGTATCGATGCGCCCCTAGTGGCGGGCGATCGGTTCGCGGTTTCATTCAAAGTCGGCCAGCCCGTGGAACTTCGCGGCATCGCGTTTGGCGGCGACCGCGGTATCTCGCAAGTGGAGATCAGCAGCGACTGGGGCGGCACGTGGGAACCGGCCGTGATCTCGCAGCCGGGCACGAAGATCTCGTGGTCGCTCTGGACCTACAACTGGACGCCGGCCTACGAAGGCGAGACGGAGCTTGTCGTGCGCGCGACCGACGGCGATGGCAAAGCGCAGATCGCCGAATACCGCTACTCCGTGCCGGACGGCGGGACAGGCTTGCACCGGGTGCGAGCTAACGTAGAAGGGACATAGAGCGTTGCCGAAGGAGATTTCTGGTGTCTCCTCAGCGCCTGGTGGAGCTACTTCCAAACAAAAACGCCGCCGGATTGATCCGGCGGCGTCTTGGTTAAGACGAACTCTTTGTTCCTGACTAGTAGCGGTAGTGCTCGGGCTTGTAGGGGCCTTCGACCGGCACGCCGAGATACTCGGATTGCTTCGCACTGAGTTTGGTCAGCTTGACACCGATTTTCTCGAGGTGCAGGCGGGCCACTTCTTCGTCGAGGATTTTCGGCAGGATATAGACGCCGGGCTTGTATTTGTCCTTGTTCTCCCAGAGGTCAAGCTGCGCGAGGGTTTGGTTGGCGAAGCTATTCGACATCACGAACGATGGATGGCCGGTAGCGCAACCGAGGTTCACGAGGCGGCCTTCCGCGAGCATGAAGATTTCGTTGCCAGTCTCAAAGGTGTACTTATCGACCTGCGGCTTAATGTTGGTCCGCTTGACGCCTTTGGTTGTGTTCAGCTTATCGACCTGAATCTCGTTATCGAAGTGGCCGATGTTACAAACGACCGCCTGGTTCTTCATCTTCGACATGTGCTCGAAAGTAATGATATCGACGTTGCCGGTGGTCGTGACGTAGATGTCGCCGCGCCCGAGCGTATCTTCGAGCGTGGTGACTTCGAAGCCTTCCATCGCGGCCTGGAGTGCATTGATCGGATCGATCTCGGTAACAATAACGCGGGCGCCTTGGCCACGGAGGGATTGGGCGCTGCCTTTGCCGACGTCGCCGTAGCCGCAGACGACTGCGACTTTGCCGGAAATCATAACGTCGAGAGCGCGGTTAAGCGCGTCGACTAACGAGTGGCGGCAACCGTAAAGGTTATCGAACTTCGACTTCGTCGCGGTGTCGTTCACGTTGATCGCGGGGACAAGGAGCTTGCCCTGCTTCAACATGTGATAAAGACGATGAACGCCGGTGGTGGTCTCTTCCGAGACGCCGCGCCATTCCTTGACCGCTTCGTGCCAACGGAAGGGGTTCTCGTTTTTGATCTCCTTAAGAGTGTCCTTGATAACCTTTTCTTCGTGGTTGGAGGATTCGCTCTCGACCCAGTCGCTGCCTTCTTCAAGCTCGTAACCTTTGTGTATAAAGAGGGTCACATCGCCACCGTCGTCGACCACCATCTGAGGGCCTTTGCCGCCGGGGAAGGAGAGCGCCTGGTTGGTGCACCACCAGTATTCTTCCAGCGACTCGCCTTTCCAAGCGAAGACGGGCACGCCGGACTTCGCGATCGCGGCCGCGGCGTGGTCCTGAGTGGAAAAGATATTGCAGCTCGCCCAGCGCACATCAGCGCCGAGGTCGACCAGCGTTTCGATCAAGACCGCGGTCTGAATCGTCATGTGGAGCGAACCGGTGATGCGGACGTCCTGCAGCGGTTTCGCGGCAGCGTGCTTTTTGCGGATCGACATCAGGCCGGGCATTTCCTGCTCGGCGATTTCGATTTCGCGCCGGCCGTAGTCGGCGAGCGAGATGTCGGCGACTTTGTAGTCGTCGGTCTTCTTGGGGGCGGTGGTGGTAGTTGTAGGCATAGTTAGTTAGTCCCTAGTGGGCGGCGTTCTTCAGTTCGGCGGCTTTGTCGGTCTTTTCCCAAGTGATCTCGGGGTCGTCTTTCCCGAAGTGGCCGTAGTTGGTCGTCTTCAGGTAAATAGGACGGAGCAGGTCGAGCTGCTTGACGATGTCGGCCGGCTTGAAGCTAAAGACCTGCTTCACGGCATTCTCGATGATCTCCTCGTCGACGGTGTTAGTGAGGAAGGTGTTAATATGCACGCTGACGGGCTGCGGATGACCGATGGCGTAGGCAAACTGCACTTCACAACGCGTGGCCAGGCCAGCGGCCACCACGTTCTTCGCCACCCAACGGCCCATGTAAGCGGCGCTGCGGTCGACCTTGCTCGGGTCCTTGCCGGAGAAAGCGCCGCCGCCGTGCCGGCCCATGCCGCCGTAGCTATCGACAATGATCTTGCGTCCAGTGAGACCAGTGTCGCCTTGCGGTCCGCCAACAACGAAGCGGCCGGCCGGGTTGATCAGGAACTCGGTGGAGTCATTCATCATCTCGGCTGGGAGAACTTTGCGAATGACTTCGTCGATGCAGAAACTTTTAATCTCGCTGTGCTTCACGTCGGCGGAGTGCTGGGTCGAGATAACAACGTTCGAAATGCCGACCGGCTTGTTGTCTTCGTAAATGACCGAGACCTGCGACTTCGCGTCCGGGCGGAGCCATGGGCAGGCGCCGCTTTTACGAATGCGGGTCAGCTCCCGGCCAAGACGATGCGCAAACATGATCGGTGCCGGCATGAGCTCTGGCGTTTCATCGCAGGCAAAACCGAACATCAGGCCTTGATCTCCGGCGCCCTGCTCGGCATGTCCCTTGCCTTCGGCGGCCGATTGATCGACTCCTTGCGAAATATCGGCCGACTGGTCGGTGATGATATTGGTGATGAAGACTTGGTTGGCGTGGAAGATATCGTCCGCATGGACGTAGCCGATCTCCTCAATCGTCGAACGCACGATCTGATCGATGTTGAGGACGGAAGTGAGCGACTTCTTCTCCTTCTTCAGCTTTGGAATCGTGATCTCGCCGCCGACGATCACCATGTTGCTCTTCGCGTAGGTTTCGCAGGCGACCCGGCTGTTCTTATCCTGGGTCAGACAGGCATCCAGGATCGCATCCGAGATCGTGTCGCAAACTTTGTCGGGGTGACCTTCACCGACGGATTCTGAGGAAAAGATAAAACGACGAGCCATGGAGTTGGGTGGGGTTAAGAGGTTAACGATGGAAGTGAAGTGACGGACGCAGACGAATCACGCGGGACATATTGACCAATCATGATGCGTAGATGTATCGTCACGCTGTCCGCAAATGTCGTCAACTTTAAATTTTCTCCGGCTCCTCGCTGATCCAACCCGGCTCCGCCTCATCCTCCTCCTCGAGCAGGAGGAACTCTCGGTGGCCGAGCTGCAGGACATCATGGGCATGGGTCAGTCGCGCATCTCGAGTCATCTTGCGCAGCTGAAACGGGCCGGCGTCGTGATCGATCGACGTGCGGGGAAGAACGTTTACTACGCGCTGAACGAGGCCAGTGCCGACAACGCGGCCCGGGCTAAGGTAAGCGAGTTAACCCGCACCCTGGCGCGCGAACTGCCCGAGACCGCGCACGACCGCACCGCGCTGAAAGTCGCGCTCCGGAAACGGCAGGACAAAGCGCGCGCCTACTTCGACGAACTGGCCGGAAAATTCGGCCGCAGCTACGTGCCGGGCCGTTCCTGGCAGGCGCTCGCGCACACGCTTATCACCTTATTACCCGCGCAGAACGTGGCCGATCTCGGCGCCGGCGAAGGCACGCTCTCGCAACTGCTCGCGAAGACGGCGAAGAAGGTGATCGCGATCGACAGCTCGCCGAAAATGGTTGAGTTCGGCGCAAAGCTCGCGACCGAGCACGGCTTCAAGAATCTCGAGTATCGGCTCGGCGACATTGAGGATCCGCCGATCAACAAAGGCACGATGGACCTCGCCATCCTGAGCCAGGCGCTGCATCACGCGCTCCATCCGGAACGCGCAGTCGAGGGAGCCTTCCGCATCCTAAAAAAAGGCGGACGCCTCGTGATTCTGGACCTGCTCAGCCATCGATTTGAGCGGGCGCGCGAGCTCTACGCAGATCATTGGCTTGGCTTCAGCGAAGTGCAGCTCCATCAATGGCTGGAGACGGCCGGATTCAAGAATATCGAAGTCACAGTGGTTTCGCGGGAGAAGGACAGCCCGCATTTCCAGACCGTCTTCGCCACTGGAATGAAGTGATCTCGCGGTGCTTTGCCACGAGAGTCGCGCCATGAAACTCACTGCCGCGGTACTGTTCGCTTTCGTCTTCGGGATCGCCACCGTGGCGCATGCACAGTGGTCGATTGTTTCCGATCAATCAGAGTTTTCGCGCGGGCGGACGGTGGAACACCGGCGGATTCTCCTCCAACACGCAGACAGGAAAGCGGCCGTCGACCTCGCAGTCTTCTTGCCAAAAAAAACCACGCTCCGCGTGATCGACAATCCGCAGCTGACCGACTCGCTCGCCGAGGCGATGGCGCGCGAGGAGTGCCTCGCCGGTGTAAATGGCGGCTATTTCGATCCTGACCACGCGCCGATCGGCCTCATGATCAGCGGCGGCGCCGTCCTCGCCCCGCCGCAAAAGGCGCGGCTGCTCAGCGGCGTGGTCAGCGCCACGAGCGATCGGGTGCAGATCCAGCGCTCGGCCGAGTTCTCCCTGAAAGCGAAACCATCCGCCGCGCGGCAGTGCGGTCCGTTCCTGGTCGAGCGGGGGAAGGCGATCGCTAGCTTGAACAACACGCGTGGTGCGCGCCGAACTTTCGTCGCGACGCTGGCTGGTGACGGGGTTGCGCTCGGCTCCTGTTCCTACGTCACGCTCGCGGAATTGGCCACGGTCCTAGCGGCGCCGGAATTGAAAGTGCAACGCGCCTTGAATCTCGACGGCGGCTCATCGACCGCGTTCTGGTTTGCCGGCGAGAACGGCACCGTTTCGATCCGCGAAGGGAAGACGGTGCGCGATTTCATCGGCGTTGCGGCGAAGTAACGCGGCGCATAAGGTGCGCAGGATGAGTGCTGAAACGACCTCCGAGCGCGTAACGCGCATCATCGCGAAGGAGAAGAAGGTGCCGGTCGAGGATTTGCAGCCGGAGACGACTTTCCAGGAGCTCCAGATCGACTCGCTCGACGCGCTCAACCTCATCTTCGCCCTCGAGGAGGAATTCGAGATCAGCATCCCGAACGAGGAAGCCGTCAAGATGAAGTCAGTCGGCGACGCGATCGCCGGCGTCGAGCAGCTCGTCGGCGCGGCCGGCCAATGAGCCGCCGCGTCGTGGTCACCGGGCTCGGCGTAGTCTCGGCGATCGGACAGAACGCGCGCGACTTTGGCACCTCGCTCCGGGAGGGCCGTTCGGGCATCGGCCCGATCACGCAGGTCGACATGACCTCTTTCCGCTTCCGCAATGGCGCTGAAGTGACCGGCTTCGATCCGGCCCATCATTTCGACGAGACGCAGCTCGGTTGGCTCGATCGCTTCGCGCAGTTCGGGCTGCTCGCGGCGCGCGAAGCCATCACCGATAGCGGGATCGATTTCACCGATGAACTCCGCACTCGCACCGGCGTGGTGACCGGCTCCTGCCTCGGCGGCTTGAACACGCAGGAGGTAATTTATGAGCGGATGTTTGCGGAAAAGAAGACGCGCGTCCCGCCGACCTCGATCCCGCGCATCATGAGCAATTCGGCCGCTAGCCAGGTGGCGATCGAGCAAAAGCTGACCGGCGCCACCTTCACGATCTCGACCGCCTGCTCGTCCGCGAATCACGCCATTGGCAACGCTTTTTGGATGGTGCGACAGGGGACACTCGACGCCGCGATCACTGGCGGGAGTGAAGCCGGATTCGTCTTCGGACACTTGAAGGCGTGGGAAGCGATGCGCGTGGTCGCGGCCGATACCTGCCGGCCGTTCTCGCTCCAGCGCACCGGCATGATCCTGGGTGAAGGCGGCGCGATGCTGATGCTG
>JBKJKL010000140.1:0-5053 GCA_046597485.1 Chthoniobacterales bacterium | reverse complement strand
CGACTCGTTCCAGCCGCTCACAAATTGGTGCAACTCGTCGGAGAACCCTTTTTCCTGGTCGAGATTCGAGGGCTTCCCGTCGCGCGTTTGTTTCAGGTCGTAGAATTTGCCCACGAGCGCGCCGCCGCCGCTCCCGCCGCTGTTCGTCATCGCGCCGGCCGCGAAGCTCGAATCAGCGCCGCCCGCGCTCGCCATCTTCGTCGGGGCGGACGCCACCTTCGGCATCGCCGGCATATCGGGGAGCGTGACCTTCGAGAGCCCGGTTGTGACGATCCGCTTGCTGACCGACGGGACGCTCATCGTCTTCTGCTTCTTCGCCATCTGCACCTTGTGCTCGATAGCGCGGCTCGACGGATTGGGTGAGGGCGGTCCGCCCTTGAAGGTCAGCTTCCGAGCCGCGCTGTAGCGCTGCACGACCCAGACCGCCGCGGCCGCGCCGAAGAGCAGATGGAGCGCGATGCTGATGACAAGAAATTTCCCGCCGAAATTCTTCCAGCGCCAGCGGCGCCGCTTCGTCACCGGAGGCATCGACTCCGGCGGCTGCGGAGCCGCCACGCCTCGCTCCGGCGCGCCGATCATTCCTCTTCCGAGATGCTGAAGGTGACGTTGTCGATCTTCGCCACCGCGAGGGCGTCGAGGACGTCGATCGTTCGGCTGTATTTCGCCTGCTCGTCGCTCACGATCGTGACCACGGCCGGCGCCTTCGAAGCATCGGCGTTCTGCTTCAAGCGCATCAAGGTGCCGCGGAGTTGCGGTAAATCCTTGCTCTGCGGCGAATCGAAAGGCTCGTCGTTCAAGCTCACCTCGCCGGTGTCGGAGATGGTGATGATCTGCTCGTCAACGAAGTCGGTCGAAGACGAAGTCTCGGCCGTGCCGGGGAGCTGCGTGTTCAGCTCGTTCTCCACCTTCACCGCGCCCGCCATGACCATGAAGAAAAGCATGATGACGAAGACGACGTCGATCATCGGCGCAATCTGAAAGCCGAGATAGCCTTCGCCCGTGTTGGCTTCGAGTCGCCTCATTCCTTGTTCACCGCGGAGAAGGAAATGTCGGTGATGCCGGCCTCCGCGCAGGCGTTCATCGCCTGCGAAACGTAAAGTGCGGGCACATCGCGATCGCCGCGAATAACGGCGCGGAAGGCGGGGTTCGCCCCGGCCGTGATCTTTTTTTCGCCGGTTAATTTCGCGGTCTTCAGCGGGCCGACCATCTCGGTCGCCTTCTGGTAAATGCGATCATCGAAGACAAACTCGCCCTTCTTCTGCGCAGCGCGCCAGCGGACGTTGACCATCGCCTCAGAGCGGGAATTGTCTTTTTTCTGCGCGTTCTTCGCGATTGGCAGCTCGATCGACTTATCAACCTTCAGCACCTGCGCCGAGGTGATCGTCATGAAGAAAATGAGAATCACCAGCAGCACATCGATCATCGGCGCGACCTGAAACTCAGGCTCGCCGCTCTCGCTGCCGCCACCCCCGCCCGCCATTTAGCTGAGCGGCTGCGTTGCGCCGGTCCGGATCGTTTGCGTCTGCCCGGTGCGGAGCGGCTGGGTGCCGCTGCCGTTCGGTTCGCCCACGAGCCAGTTCGGGATCGCGGCGTAGAGTTCCTCGTCCCCGAGATGCACGCCGGTGAGGGATTCGTAGGGCATCTTGCGGAAGAGGCCGTTGATCACGTCCTGGATGTGATGGATCGAGGCGCCCGCGCGGTTCCGCAGGAAATAAAACGCACCGAAGGCCGGGATCGCGATGACCAGGCCAGACGCGGTCGCGACCAGCACCTCGCCGATCGCCGCCGCCAAGCCGGAGGGATCGCCGATGCCGGACGAACCGAGTTTCGCGAAGGCCTTGATCATGCCCGTGACGGTGCCGAGCAGACCGATCATCGGCGCGCAAACACCGATGACCGAGAGGTAGCTGATGTAGGTCTGCATGCCCGAGTTCTCTTTTGCGAGCTCGCCCATCATCCCTTCCTCGGCCACTTCCTTGCCATCGCCGAGCAGGCCGATGCCGACCCGGAGAACGTTCGTGAGCGGGGATGGATTCTCTTTGCAGAAATTAAACGCGCCGACGTAATCGCCCTGGCGGAAGAGCGCCTTCACGCTCTGCTCGTGCCCGGCCGGCGCGACCCGTTTACGCGACGTGCGCAAGACGCCGTCGCCGATGAGGTAAAGCGTCGCGACCGAGCAAAGATCGACCGGGAACATAACCCAGCCGCCTTCCTTGATCTGTTCCCAGAGCGTTTTTGAATGCACGCCGCCGGGCGCGCCTTCGCCTGCCGCAGGCGGCGTCGCTTGCGCGAAGACGCTGCTGAGGGCGAAGAAAAGCGCGCAGAGCGCGAGCGCGAGATGATAGATCTTCTTTCGGTTCATAGTGGGGCTAGAGCTTCTTTAACTCTGTCTGGGCCGCGGCCGCTTCGGCCGATTTCGGGAAGGCAGTGACTAAATCATGCAGAGATTTTTTTGCTCTGTCCATGTCATCGAGCCGCCGGTAGGCGCGCGCCGCGCCGAGGAGCGCCGGCGGCATGAAGAGCTTCTCGTCCTGATAGAAAACGGGCACGTGGAGATACGCGAGCAAGGCGCCATCCCACTGCTTCTGCGCGGAGAGGATGTGGCCTTTTGTGACCCAGGCGTCGGCCAGCACTTCGGGACGGCCGCTCTCCTTGATCACGCCATCGACCAGCTCGTTCGCCTTGTTGAACTCCTGTTTCCGGACCAGCCCATTCGCAATCCGGAGGCTGAGCGCGCGCGACGTTTCCGCGTCGGTGCCGATTTTTTGCACCTGCGAAGCGATTGCTTCCGCTTCCACGTTGCGCCCGAGCGCGGCGAGCGCAGACACTTTCACCACCGCGGACTGGCCCCACCAGCCGCCGGGGATGTCGCGGAACTGATCGTAGAACGCGAGCACCGGCGCGACCTCCGTCAGCGCGCGATCCGGCTGGCCCTGCGCGAGCGAATCAGAAGCCGTCTTCAGTCCGCCCGGCTCGGGGAACTCGATCTTCGCGATCGTCGAAACCTGGTGCCCGACTTCACCTGCGCTGCCGGCGACCTCGATCTTGCCGATGACCTTGTCGCCGCTCCGCCGCACGCCCTGCGTCTCGACGCGCTGGCCGCTTTTCAAAATGATCGTCTGCGCAGAAGCCGAAACCGCCAGCCCGAGCAGTGCTGCAAAAGTGACTAGCTTCATCCTTGTTGTCCCATTGCCGCGAGGCGCTTGCGGGCTTCTTCGGTCTCGGCTTGCGCGGCCAATTCCTTCTTCTCGCCCGCGAGCCGCACCAACTCACGGTAGGTGTTGGCCGCTTCCTGCTGCTTCTGCAGTTTCTCAAAGCAGTCGCCACTGCGGATGTAAGCCTTCGCCACCCAGTTCGCGAACTTCTGGTAGCCAACGTAGACACGCTGGTAATAGGAATTGGCCGCCGCCCAGTGTCCTTGCTTAGCCTCGATCTCGCCGAGCGAAAAAACCGCGTAGGCCGTCGATTCGCCGCGCCAATCGCGCACCGAAGCCACCTGCTCGAAAACCTTCTTTGCTTCAAGTAAACGACCCATTGCGAGCAAGGTCTTTGCCTTGCCGATCGTAAGGTCCTTCAGGCGGCTGACCGAGAGAATCTTGTCGATGCCTTCGCTGAAGTAACCAAGGGCGCGTGGCAGCTCATTCTTCTGCAGGGCGATCTCGCCCAGGCCGTTGTAGGCAAAGTCCACGTTCTCGCTCTTTGGGAAGTCATCCATCAGGCGCTGGTAGTAGGCGCGTGCCTGCTCCCCCTTGCCTTTGGCCAGTAGGTAGTCGCCGGCGCGGCCGAGGAGGACCGGGCTAAGGTCGTCCGGCTTGGTCGAATCCGCGATCTGCGCGATGTAACCCTCCTCTTCCGCCGGTTGCTTGCGCAGGCGGGCCAGTTCAGCCTTCGCATAAAGCAGGCGAGCCTTGGTGATCGGCGCCGGGTCGCTGCCCGAATCGCCCAGTAACTGGTCGAGTTCCGTGCCCGGATCCGACGGCGGCTGCTGCTCGGCCGCAGGCGCGCCTTCCACTGGACGCTTCTTCTTTACTGAAAGCTGCGCCAATTGGGAAAGGAGTAACTCGACCGCTTCTCGTTTCGGGTCCGCGATATACTTCTTAATCGTGTCCGCGGTGATTTTCTTGGCCTCGTCGACCTGGCCTTCATGCGCCTTTGACTTCCCAATCCAATAAAGCGCGGTCAGGACCATCGGGTGATCCGGCTTATCCTCGATAAACTTGGTGAACAAGTCACTCACCTTGTTCCATTCGCCATGCTTCTGGAGAAGCTTGCTCGCGGCAAAGAGCGAGTAGTTCATGACCTCGTCCGTAGTGGCTGTTTGGTAGGAGCGGATGTAAGCCTGAGTCGCGTCGTCCTCCCGATCGGTCGCGGCATAGGCGTCGGCCAACAAAGCAAGCACCTCCCCCAGTTGCGGCGTGCCCGGGAAGTCGCGCTCCCAGGCTTTGCAATCCGAGACCACTTCCTCGTAGAGCGAAGCGGCATACTTGCAGACTGCAAGCCGGTAACGCGCGTCGCTGATGAAGGTGCCTTTCGGATACTTCTGCATGTAGTCCGTGAGGAGCTTGATCGCCTCTTCGTACTTCCCGCCGAAGAGGGCGGCGAGCGCGATCCGAAAGGTAACGTCCTCGACGTTCTGTCCTTTCGGAAACTCCTTCAGATACTTCTGATACTCGTCGACAGCTTCATCGTGCTTGCCGGCGGCGAACTTAGCATTGCCTAACAAGTAGCGTAGTTGCTCGCGAAACTGACTTTTTGGCTGCGTCTCGAGCATTTTGCCGAAGTAGTTCTCGGCCGTCTGCACGTCATTGGCCTGTAAAGCCATCGCACCCATTAAGTAACCGACCGTCTCCGCGTTCGGGCCGCTCTTGAAATCCTTCAGGTATTCCTGGCAACGGACGAGCGCGCGCTGTGGCTGGTTCACATCGGCGAGGGCAATGATGATACCGAAGAGCGCTGGCTCGCGTTCCGGCGCGGCCGGGTAACGATTGAGCAGCTCCTGGTAGACGACGATCGCTTCCCATTTTTTTTCCACCTCGCCGAAGCAACGCGCCAT
>JBKJKL010000372.1:0-4545 GCA_046597485.1 Chthoniobacterales bacterium | reverse complement strand
CGCCAGCTCACCGGCGCGATCGCGCGCCGCATCGTCGGCTGGTCCGCGGTGGGCGATTTTCTGCAGAAGGGGGAACGCTTCGGCATGATCCGCTTCGGCTCCCGCACGGAAGTTTACCTCCCGCTCGACGCGACCGTTTTGGTGAAAGTGGGAGACCGGGTGGCTGGGGGGGCGACTCCCATCGCGCGCTTGTCCTGATCCATGCCGGACGAAAACCAGTATCCGAAAATCTATCTCCTGCCGAACTTGATGACGGCGGGGAACCTCTTCTGCGGGTTCGCCGCCACGCTCAAGATCGTCGAGGGCGCGCTCATCCAAAGCACGTCGCCGGACGCGGCCGCAAGCCTCTTCCATGCGGCGATCTGGTTCATCCTCGGCGCCTGCATTTTCGATTTGCTCGATGGTCGGCTGGCGCGCCTCGGCGGGCAGGACAGCGCGTTCGGCCGCGAGTTCGATTCGCTCGCGGACATTGTCTCGTTCGGACTCGCGCCGGCGATGATGGTTTACCGCATCGTGCTCGTCGATTTCCCCCGCGCCGGCTGGGTAGTGGCGTTCGTTTACCTGCTTTGCGGCGGCCTGCGCTTGGCGCGGTTTAACTGCGTCGCAGCCAGCGGCAGCTCCGGAGGGCGTGATAAGAACTTCCGCGGCTTCCCCATTCCCGCCGCGGCCGGCCTGATCGCCTCGATCACGCTCTTCATGCTTTGGTGGCTGGGCGAACGCGACCACGAGATCGGCCGCTACAAGTGGATCTTGCCGCCGCTCATGCTCTTCCTGAGCTTCATGATGTTCAGCAAGTTCAGCTACCCGAGCTTCAAGGGCGTGAATTGGCGCACCACCCGCTCCGTGCCGCGCTTCATGATCATCAGCATTATCCTGATCTTCACGGTCATGAACTACGAATGGATGCCGGCCGTTCTCTTTCTCGCTTACCTGCTCTACGGGTTCCTCCGCCCCTTCCTCTCGCTTGCCTGGCGCCGCGAGATCGAGGAAGAGATCGGCGAAGAAGTCCCCGATGAGGGAGCGGAAAACGCGCCCTAAGGGAGCGTCATACGGGAACGCCCTTGCGTTCGACCTCCTCTGCCGCTCATCGTCTTCTGCCGCATCAAATAGCGTCAGCGAGAGGGAGACACCGTGGTCCAGCCGGCTGCCGAGGTTCTCGCTCTGACCCCTCTTTCTCTCTTCCTTCGCAGCGATTCCGACTCAGGTCGCTCTTACTTAGTCGCGAGTGACGGCTGGACCTAAAATTTACGTCCGCGCCGCAAGCAGTCGGCGATTCAAAAGTAATCGCCGGTGTCGCTTGGGAAATCGCCCCGAACGCTACCTGCCCGCTTCGGCGATCCGCCCACCCACCCAACAACTATGAGCAAACTTATCCTCACAAAATCCAGGCAGTTTAGCGCGCTGACGTTGATCTTCGGCTCTGTTCTCCTCGCCTTTTTCTCATTTGTCGATCCTTCCATCTCCGCGAACCCAACGACGGGCGCGCTCAATTCCAATGGACCAACCGTCACTTGGGTGGGCACAGGAGTCGGCCCTGCGTCGCTTAACGAAAGTACCTGCACGCCGGCCAATTGCGATGCCTTTCAGCTGACTCTCACCGGCACGCCGGCGGATTGGATTGGTAAGAAAGCACACATTGTTATTTCTTGGCCGAACACCTCCGGGCAGACCGATTACGACGTCTTTGTGCACAAGGGCAATAGCGTAACTGGGCCACTCGTTGGCTCTTCGGCCCGCGGCGGTGCTGGGCCAGAGATTGTCGATCTCGATCCAAACCAACCGGCGATCGGAACCGGCGTCTTTACGGTCAACGTAGTTTACTTCCTGGCGGCTCCTCCCGACCAATACTCTGGCGCTGCCAGTGCGATCACGGGCGCTCCCATTCCTACTCCTACCCCTTCACCCGGCGCTACCCCCACTCCGACCCCGGTCCCCCCGGGTAGTCCTCGCTATCAGACTTTCGTTGCGCCCCCCGGTTTCGGGGAAAACGCCGGCGAGCCCTCAGTGGGAGTAAACTGGCTGAGCGAGAACGTTGTGCGGCCGGGTTCCGGACACACGTTTTCGAACAGCCTGAACGCGGTCCTGCCGAATGGCGGCACGGTGACTTACTACGGCGGTTTCCTCTCGGAGATGTTGCGGATCACTTTTGACGATTGCTCGTCACCTGCGAATGCATTCTGGGAAAAGAAGCCGCTCTTTCTCGCGGCAACTCCGCGCGCTCTCGGCGATCCGATCCTCTTTACCGATCACGGTTATCCAGGGCAGGTTGGACCTGGCCGGACGTTCGTCTCGCAAGAAGAGGTGCAGGCCGGCAGCACGACTGACGTGACCGACAATGATGGCGATACGTTTATGCCTAGCCAGGGCGCAGGTGCCCCTGCGGGAGTCGACCACCAGACCGTCGGCGCGGGTCCCTATCACGCTCCGACACCGCCGACGGCCCTGTATCCCGCGACGGGTCCGAAGCGCGCTGTCTACTATGCTTCTCAAAGTGTCACCGATGCACGCATGTCGCGGAGTGACGATGGGGGGATTACCTTTCTCCCCGCCGTGCCGATGTTCACGGCAGCGCAGTGCGCCGGGCTGCACGGCCATGTGAAGGTAGCTCCCGATGGCACTGTCTACGTCCCCGATAAGGCATGCGCTTCATCCGGCGTCCCGCTTCTGAATGGGGGCAAAGCCTCTGCAGTCGTCTCTGAGGATAATGGCATAACCTTCGCCATTCGTCCGATCTTGGACGGCGATTCGCGCACGCAGTTTGATCCATCGATCGGTCTCGCGACCGATGGGTCAGTCTACTTGGGCTATCAGGCGATCAACGGCCATCCGAAGATTGCCGTCTCGCGCAATCGCGGCCAGACATGGTCGCCCTCCTTTGACGTCGGCACGGAACTTGGCATCCAGAATATTGCCTTCCCGGCAGTCGTAGCTGGTGATCCGAACCGCGCTGCCTTCGCCTTCTATGGCACCACCACGGGAGGAACTAATCCCAACGCGGCTGCCTTTCCCGGCGTCTGGTATCTTTATATTGCGACGACCTACGATGGCGGCGTCACTTGGCTGACGCAGAACGTCACGCCAGATGATCCCGTCCAGCGCGGCGGCATTTGCAGCAGCGGCACGTGTCGTAACCTGCTCGACTTCTTCGATGCTACGATCGACAAGGAAGGCCGCGTCGTCGTCGGGTGGGAAGACGGTTGCATCGGCGGCTGCGTTAATGGCGGCACGAACTCTTTCACTGCGAAGGCCACCCTCAGCCGGCAATCCGGCGGCAAGCGCATGTTCACGGCGTTCGATCCGATCGAGCCCGTTCTGCCAGGCGCTCCGGCCGTCACTGGCACTTTGACGGGTTCTACTGTCAGGCTCGCGTGGAGCGTTCCGGATGATGGTGCCTCGGCCGTCGTGGCCTACCATGTCTTCAAAGGAACGGGCGCCACCTTTAACCTCCTTGCGACCACCACGGTGCCAAACTACACCGACACGACTTTTGTGGCCGGGGAGAAGTATAGGGTCAAGGCGATTAACTCCATCGGTGAAGGTCCCTATTGTAAGGAGTTCGCGCCCGTCGCTGGCCCGGTTGTGAACGCCTGCTCACTTCCCGGCATCCTGGTAATCAGCGATCTGAATCCGGATGGATCCGACAAGGACAGTGCTCAGAACACGCCGGCCGATCCTCGCGTGAACATCAAACAGCAGTTTGTCGCCGAGCCGTTCATTAGTGCGGGCGCTGAACAGTTGGTCTTCACTCTGCAAGTTGCGCCATCCGCCTCGGGTGCGGCTCCAGCGAACAGTCAGTGGCTCATTATCTGGAATCGCCAAGGGACGCAGCCGACCGACCCGAACGACGCAAAATTTGACCGCATCTACGTCTCGATGATCACAGATGCGGCGGGCACGCCTACATTTGAATATGGTAAGTTCGGGATTCCGATCAATACCTCGCCCCCGCCGCTCCCAGACCCATCAGCGAATGCTCCGGTGAAGTTTGGAGTGCCGGATAGCGGCAGCTACAATCCGCTGACCGGGACTATCCGAATCGCCGTCGCGAATAGCAAATTCCGGACGATCGATGGCGGAGCTCCGAAGTACGTCGCGGGCACAGACCTCGCCTCCATCAACGTCAGGACGTACTTTAACCGTCCCGATTATATCTCTGATCCAAATTCGACGGTGCGCTCGCAGCGTTCACAGAACAATGCATCTGACATCACGGATAACAGCACTTACACGCTCGCGGGCAACAACGCTTGTGCACCGGTCGCGGAAATCGCCGGCGCCCTTTCGCGTAAGACGCATGGCGCCCAGGGAACGTTTGACGTTCGCTTGGTCCCGCTGGATGCCAGTAACGCGGTCGAGCCGCGCACTGGCGGCCCAGGCGGGAACTTCCAGATTGTGTTTTCATTCGCCGCGCCCGTTAGTTTTACCGGAGTTACAACCGATAGCGGAACGGCTACGGCTAGCCCGGCTCCGGGTTCCGCGCCGGCAAGCGAAGTCACTGTGAGTCTCTCCGGGGTGAGTGACGTCCGGAAAGTTATGATCGGTCTG
>JBKJKL010000142.1:0-2507 GCA_046597485.1 Chthoniobacterales bacterium | reverse complement strand
CCTTCGCGTTGCTGAAGCGCTCGCCGAGACGGATCGGCAATGCCAACGGCGGCAGCCAACGGCCTTCGACCGTTACGCTGCGGATGGTGTAGCCGTCGGCTTCGTCGAGGTCATCGCGACAATCGCGCGCCGCGTCGAGCGCGAGCGGCGCCGCGACCAGTAAAGCAATGAGGGCCCGCAGCATGGCCCATCATCAAACCTCGATCGCGGTCTTCGCCACCTTGCTCATGGCGGCGTGCAGCTTTTTTTTCTGCGCGGCGGTTGGGGCGCCGCTTCCGGCCACTTCCTTCGCGGCGGGATGGACCTCCTTCCGCAACACCCGCGCCGTCTCGACGCTGATCGGCTCCGTCGCGAGCGCCGCCACGCCGCGTTCCTCCTCCGGTTCGACCGGTTTGAAGGAGACATGGACGATCTGCTGGAAGACGCCGTGGCTATCCTTTTTGTAGAGATCGAAAACGAGTTTCCAGAGCGCGTCGTTGCTGCTCGAGCAGGCTTTTTCGACGACGAGCTCGAACTTGTAGCCAGCCTCCGGACTGGCGACGAAGACTTCGAGGATGAAGGGCTTGCACTGCTTCGATGCGATCGGAACAACGTTGAGATTTGGCATTTGAGGCCTCCGGTTGACGCGCCCGCGCGCGCAGATTTGCCTGCAGACTAGCGACCTGCCTCTGGCGCGACAATTCCATTCTCGACCTCGGAAAAGCACCTCCGCAGTTTCGTTCGGGCTTGCCCTTTGCTACTAAGAGGAAGTCATGTCCCGGGTCGTCCTGCTCTCCGCCACTCCTTCTAACGATCAGACGGCTTACAACCTCGCGCCCACCACCGAGCTCCGTGAATCGGCTGCGCTCGACCGCTTCGGGGTGCATCAAGTGAGCGACGATCCGGAATCGGCGGACCTTATTCTCTTTGCCGAGTTCTACGGCGGCGGCTTTCATTTCGAGCGCGTGCGCCGCCATCCACTCGTTAGGCGTTTTCGCGAGAAGTGTTTTCTCTTTTGCTCGAATGCGATTGTCATCCCCTTTCTGCCCGGCGTGTATGCCTCCGTCGAGCAGCGCTGGGCCTCGTCGCGCACGACTGGCGGCTTTCACATGGGCGTGGTTCGGAACGAGTTTACCACCTTCACCCCACCGACGGAGCAGCTCCCCTATCTCTTTAGTTTCACCGGCTGCGCCGCGAACGCGCCGGTGCGCCAGCGCGTGCTGCGGCTCCGGCATGAGCGCGCTTTTCTGCGCGACAGTGAGGCGGACTTCCAGCGGGTGCTCCATTTCCAAATGTCGCAGGAAGAGCGGCGCGAATATCATCGCCGCTACGCCGAAGCCTCCCGCATGAGCAAGTTTGTCCTCTGCCCGCGCGGCGTCGGCGCCTCCACCATCCGCCTCTACGAGACGATGCGGACGGGCCGCGTCCCGGTGATCATCTCCGACCGCTGGCGCGAGCCGGAAGGCCCTCGCTGGGAAACATTTTCCATCCGGGTCGCGGAAGCGGAGGTGGAGCGAATTCCGCAATTGCTCGAGGCGCGCGAAAGCGAAGCGGTTGCCATGGGCGAACGCGCGCACGCTGCGTGGCAGGAGTGGTTTTCGGATGAAGTCGCCTTCCATCGCGTGGTGGAAAGCTGTCTCGCCCTGCGCGCGCAGCGGCGGTTGCCGGAGGCCATCGCGCGCTGGCCAGTTTACCTGCAGTATCTCCGGCCGTTTCACGGGAAGCGGCTTCTGCGTCGCCTCTACGAGCAGGCGCGCGGGCGCAGCGCCTCGTCGGTGCCGGCCGCCTCGCTCGCCCGCGGCGAAGTTTGACGACTCGTTAGGCGCGGCGGCTCAGCGCTGCATCTTGATCGCCTGCTCGCTCTCCTGCACCACCTTGAAGCCGAAGCGCTCGTAAAGCCGCTGCGCCGGATTCCCCGCCGCGCGACTGAGCGAAATCGCGGCCGCATTCGGCGTCGCGCGGACGAGCTGCGTGAGCAACGCGGTCGCGATGCCGTATTGCCGATGTTGCGGATGGACTGCGAAGGCCAGCTCCGGCGTTGTCTCGTCGACAAAGCCAAAGCCTTTGTGTTCGCCCACCGGCATCCGCAGCCAAACCGCGCCCAGCACTTCGCCGGTCTCTGGATTATGGGCGGCAAATCCGCGATCGCCCTCCCGGCCCCAGTCCTCGGCATAACGGGCAAACTCCGGCCGCTTCACGATCTCGCGGCCGGGCGCTTCGCCTGGACGTTGCAAGGCGTAGTAGACCATCTCCCAAAGCAGCGGCTCATCCTCGGGAGTGAGTTTGCGCATTTTGTAATTCATGAATGGACCCCGCGCGCCGTTTTCCCGGCTACGTGCAGCAGCCTCGAAAGCGACGCCACGCGACGATGGTAAGAAATTCGCCGGTAATGCCAAGCTTCGAGGCGCAGCGGGTAATATTGCGCCCGTCCCGCTGCCCATGGTCTTGCTTTTGCGAGGGCTCTGCCCGTAGCCTCGCCGCCGCATGACAGCGTCCATCCGAACTGTAGTGATCATGGGAGCCCTCGT
>JBKJKL010000125.1:0-21358 GCA_046597485.1 Chthoniobacterales bacterium | reverse complement strand
CTGACCGCTGCGGGAGCGGGTCTGCGTCAGGTCAGCGGAGTTAACCGCTCCGTCGCCGTTCACGTCTGCGAGAAGCAAGCTCATCGGAATGACGATGCTGCCCGTGCCGCTGCCGGTGGAGACGCCGTCGAGGGAGACGTAGACAGTTTGGGCATTGCTCACGTTCGTCAGCGGAATGGTCACGGAAGATCCGCTGACACTGACGGTGCCGCCGTTGCTGACCCCGCCGGAGCCGACCGTGGCGACGCCGGAGATCACCTGAGCCTGCGGTGAACCACTGACGCTGACGTTAGTTCCGAAAGTCACGACGATGGTGTGATCATTTGTGGCGGAACTGCGGCGATCCTCGATTCCCGGTAGACCGGAAAGCGGCAGGCTGATATCGAACGGCGTCCCGGCATGATTCTTCCGGGAGACGGCGCCGGCAGGCGTCGGCGCGCAAGAGGTGGCGCAGACGGGCTGACTGATGGTGACTGTGTCCACGCGCCAGCCGGTGCGCGACACCGAGCTGTCCGATCCCATGCGCCAGCGGAACTGCACGGGCAAGCCGACCGCCGAGGCCGGCAGATTCACCGAAGTGGTGATAAATCCGCCGCTGGAACCGCCCCAGCATGGGCGGCTCGGCAAGAGCGGATTGCTGAAGCCCGTGTTAATCCCGGTGTGTGTGTAGCCGCCCGCTGCGAACGAGCCACCAGCCGCCACGATATCACTGAAAGCGCCGCCGGAGACGGACATTTCCAAGACACCCGCGTCGTAGGCGGTCGTCGCATTTTGCACTTCGAAATCGAAGTTGTGACGGAAGTTCAATTTATCGCCGGCTCCGTAGGTGATGACCGGCGAGTAGAGGCGGTTGTCGAGCAGGGACGCCGGATCAGGCGTGTAGGCTGAGTTTGGAGCGGTGTCGGCCACCGGTGCCGGGGTGCCGGCGTTGGAGGTCACCCAGAGCGGGGACGCGGCGCCGTTGGTCCCTTGGTCGGCGGACCATCCGCTGGGCAGAGCCGGAGGCGTGACGCCGTCGAAGTTCTCGCTGAAGGAGGTGCTCGAACTGCCAAGCACGCTCGTGTAGGTGGCACTGCCTACGGAGGTGGCGCCGTCCTGGAAGCTAATCGTGGCACTGAGCGAACCACCGCAGCTACCGCTCGCGGTGAAGGAGAATGGGCGGCAGACGGTGGCGCCGATCGGGATCGAGCCGAAGCTCTGCGGGGCACTCGGACTCGTAACGCTCCCGCTGGCCTGAAGCGTCCCGACAGTGTTCGAGCTGGCTAGGCTGCCATCGTTCCGTGCGCAGACGTTGAGCGTAATTCTTTCACCCGGGTCAGGCCGTCCATTGGTTGGCGAGCAGCTCTCGCTCAGGACGGTGATGCTGGCATTAACGATGGAAGGCGTCGGAACAGTCTTGAAACTACCCACGCGCAACGTCCACGTCGTGGTCGCGGCCGCATAATACTCGTTGATGTACCAGAACGTCGCGTCGTCGTTCGGGTCCACGTCGATTGCAGTGTAGTCGCCCCAGCGATTACCGGCCGGTGCGGCCGATGAGGTTCCGTTAAAGATGGCCGCTTCGCCCAGCGTCATCTGGCCGAGGGCGCTGGCCGGATTGCGGCCAGTATAATAGATACTTGGAAAGAGGGTGGCGCTCGAGGCGCTGTAGCCGAGCGCCATGTCGCCGGCCCCATTCATCGCGATACTGCCCATCCAACGGTGAATCCCGTCGGTCAGCCCCGGCGCATAGGTTCCTTCCTGGAAAATAAAGGGACTACTATTCGGGCTGCGCATTTCCCACCAGCGGATGCCGGACACCTCGCCCGAGGGACCCGTCCCCGCGGAGACGGATTGATTCGTGACGAGCGATTCGTGCGTCCCAAAGTTCCGGTACGCGAGGCGGAATAAGGGGCGCTGCCGATAACCAAGATGATCGATCCTCGTCGCGGACCCCTGCTGCGGAATGCAAGCTCGCCCGCCGGCGCAGAGCGCGAGGATCGAGTTGAAGGGAGCGACCGGGATCGTGTTCGCGAGCGTGAAGCTGGAGGCCGGCGGGTTCGCGAAATTGGCCACGAACTTCCAGAGCGTGAGCGCGTCTTGCGGTGCGCCGTAAGGCCCGTTGTTATCCATCGAGCCGACGTAATAAGCCGCGCTGCCGGCGGGTGGCAGAGTCGTGCCGTCGAGGTCTACCGGGAGCAAGCCGTCGCCGACGTTGTAGGCCGGAGTCGGGGACGCGAGCATCGAGATCACCTGCGCGGCCGGGTTGCCGGCGATGGCCTGGGCGCGGTTCAAGGCATAGACGCCGACACCAGCGAAGGTGTTACCGGCGAATTCGCGCGTGCTCACATAGTAAGCGTCGGGCCACAGGCCCATCTTTGGGTAATCCGGAAAGTTGGTCCCGGTCGAGATCGCGTAACGAGAGTAGGTGCCGGTCGGATCGGGGGAAGTTGACACTGCCATGCAGAAAAAATACGAAGGTCCCGCGGCCGTGAACTGCGCGAGGACCCAGCGGTCGGCTAGTTGGTCGTAGATGACGACCGGATCACCGGCGTTCTCGGTTTGGCACGGGCCGCCAAAGCCCGCAAAAAGGGTATTGTTAGCGGCAGGGCCGAAGACGGAAGTGCCGCTTTTGTTGAAGATTTGGAAAAGGGAATTCGCCATCGCAACAACGTGGTTTGGGCCCACCGCCATGTTCGGGTCGGGCGGACTCGCGGTGCCCGTCATGGCGTTGAAGCTGATCAACGGCGGTGGGATGAGCGGGATGCGCGGAATCTCGCTTTGCACCACGGTGTCTAGTTCGGGGGCGAAGCGCCAGCGAATCGGCACTATGTCGCGGTCTTCGTTCTCGCGCTTTGTCCCGAAACTGGGGTCGATGGGCTTGATGTCGCGTAACGGCGGAGAAACGTCGAACTGAACGACGGGGGCGAGGCCTCGATATTGGACGTCGCCGTCGTGCGTTTTGACCTGGTCGTTATTTTGCGCGGAGGCGCCGCGGCTTAAGCCGAAGACCGCGAGAGCGGCGCCGGAGCAAACCAACAACAAGCCGACGCCGAGGCGCAGCTTGATGAAGGCGGTCGTGGAGGCGGAGGTTTTCTTCATAGGTAGGAGTGGGTAGGATGACTAGGGAGACTGAGGCGCGAGAACGATCGCGGCCTCAGTAATCGTCAGCCTAAGAATTAGGCGGGAACACTGTCACGCCTATTCCTCTCCGTATGGATAAACAAAACGCGCGCAGCCCAGACGACCTCGCGCGTCTCTCGAAAAACAGACTGAGGCTACGGGACGAAGTTCCCGGAACGTGCGCGGGTGATCGTAATGTCGCCGCCGTTGATCGTGCCGTCCAAGTTGTAGTCCGCGCGGAAGTTCGAGCTCGTCGCGGAACTGCCGGAAGCCGCACGGGTGATCGTCGCATCACCCGAGTTCACCGCGCCATCGCCGTTCGCATCGCCCAGGAGGAACCCGACCGGGACGTTCACGTTTCCGCTCGAGACGCCGTCATTGACATTACCCAGCGTGACCGTGACGCGCGACGCGTCCGAGACTCCGGAAAGGTTCACCATCACCTCCGAGCCGCTGACGGTGAAACTGTTCACGGACACCGGCGCCGGCGAGGCTGTCGCGGTCGCGACGGTGGAGGGCGCGTTCAAGGTGATCACGAGTAAATGCTGCCCGGCATTCGGCGAGCCTGTGCGGCTTTCGACGCCGACGCTGCCTGTCGCCGGCAGCGGGATGTCGAAGGTTCCGCCGCCGCCATGCGTCTTCCGCGAAACGGCGCTGAGCGCGACAGGCGCGGAGGAGAAACGGAATTTGCCGACCGCGGTGTTCCAGTTCGAGCTGGTCGTGGCGGAATAGAACTCGTTCGTGTGCCAGAAGGAGAGGTTATCCCGCGGGTCGATGTTCATGTAGCTGTAGTCGCCCCAGCGGCCGCTCGTGCTCGTCTGGTGACCGCCGCCGGCCTGCATAACCGCCTCGCCCTGCGCGAGAGTGTTAGCCGCGTCGCCGGCCAACCGACCTGCCCAGCGGATGGAAGGTTCGACCGTCGCGCTGGAAGCCGCGTAACCGATCGCCATATTGCCCGCCGCATCGACTGCGATGCTCGGCATGAAACGCCAGATGCCGTCGCCGGCATTCGTGTAGGTCTGCTGCTGGGCCGGCGTCGCGGGAATTCCGCCGCCAGTAACGTTGAACTGATACCAGCGCACGCCGGTTGGTCCGGTGCCGCCCTGGTTGTTGTTTACGGTGTGCGAAGCCCAGAGCGATTCGTTGCCGCCGATGTTAGTGTAAACGACCGGCGTCATAATTTTGTCGCCGAGCGTGTCGAGCTTGGCCGTCGTCGCAGGCTGCGGCACAAGGTCCGAAACGGTGGTGAAAGCGTCGACGAAGGGCGCGACGGTCACGTCCGCGTTGAAGGCGTGATTGGCGCCGACGCCGAAGGTCGAGTTCGCCGGGGTCGCGAAGTCCGGCTTGAAGCGCCAGACGTGCACCTTCGTCAGTGAAACGCCGGCCGCGCTTGGGCTATCGATCGCGAGCAGATACTCCGCACGGCCCGCGGGCGGCAAATTTCCGGCGCGGAAAGAGGCGGGCACAAGGCTGTAGGTATCGCCGAGGGTCGCCGGATCGAGCGTGTAGCCGATCGCGTTCGGCGTCGGGGCGCCGGTGCCGTTGATCATCTGGGCCCGGTTCAACGCGATCGCGCGTACGCCGTTGAAGGTGGTGCCGTTCGAGAAAAGATTCAGCGTCAAATACCACGCGTCCGGCCAGACCGAGAGCTTCGGATAATCGCCGAGAAAGGTCGGATTGCCGGGGTCCACCTGCAGGGCATAGAGCCACCAGCCGCCGCTCACGGGATCGCTCGTCTTCGAGACGCCGATGCACTGGTAAAACGAGACACCGGGGAAGGCGGGGAAGGCGAAGTCCGTAATCACCCAGCGATCCGCCATGTGATCGTAAAAGACGAACGGATCGCCTTGGTTTTGATTTAAGCCGCACGGCGTTCCGCTCGTCGCGAGACCGGCGAAGAAGGAGTTGAACGTGGTGGCCGGCGCGAGGACCGCGCCCGTTTTGCTAAAGATCTTGAAGCTGGAATTCACCGAGAGGATGTAGTGATTCAATCCCACGTCTCCCTGCGTGTCGGGCGGGAGACAGCCGCAGCCGCTCTCCGCGGCGCTGATACCGTTGAAAACAAGCGCGGGGCTCGGCATGGTCACGACCTGCCCGACGCGCTGGGCGGCGATGACGATCGAGTCCTGCGCGTCCGTGCCCGTGATCTTCGCATGGCGGCGGAGGGGGCCATCTTCCGATTCCTCGTTAGGCGCGATGTAAGGAAGCTTCCGGAGATCTGTGTCGAGCGAGACAGGGCCAATCACTTCCGGGAGATCGGGCGCGCCGACCGCGCCCGGCTTGGCGCCGGGTTGAGCGAGCGCCGGGGCGAAGGCGGCCACCGCAAGGATGATAGACGTCAGGCAAAAAGCCACGCTCAGCAGGACGCGCGAATGGCAGAAGGCAGAGCAGGAGACACGTATTGTTTTCATAGTGACGTTAGCCCGAGATGTAACAGGTCCGTTCTGAAGGTCACGCACTCATCCGAGCCGCGCGTTACGGGAGCGATGTCCCGGAACGGGCACGCACGATTGTGGCATCAGCGGCATTGAGCGCGCCGTCGAGATTGAAGTCGACCCGGAAATTATTCGCCGTCACCGTCTGTCCGGACAGGCTGCGCACGACGGTTGCATCGGCGGAGTTCACCACGCCGTCGCCGTTCGCGTCGCCGAGGAGGAAGCCAAATTTAACGGGGAGATTCGGCGTCTCGCCGCCGCTGGCGGTCCGCACATTTGTAAGCTGTAGCGTGAGCTGCTGCGCATTCGCGACGCCGCTCAACTGGACCACAAACTGCCGCGCGTCCGCGCCGATGCCGCTGGCGGTGACGGTGCCGATCCCAGCCGTAATCGCGACTCCATTCACTTGGGTGAGCGCCGCTCCGAAAGTGAAAACGATGGTGTGATCGTCCGTCGGCCCGCCGCTGCGGCTTTCCACTCCGCCACCAGCGCCCGTGATCGAGAATGGCACATCGAAGACGCCGCCGTTCCCGTGCGTCTTACGCGAGGCAAGGCTGATCAAAAGCCCGCTCGACGCGGGATTGGCCGCGTTGGCTTCATATGCGCCGATGTCGCTTACGCCCGCCCGCGTGTAACGGCGTTCGTCGGTCGGCGTGGCGAGGAAATCATTGCCCGCGTCAATCGCCGGACTGCCGGCAAGCAGCGGGCTGGTCGCAACCGTGCCGCCGTAGAGACCGAGCGGCGCGAGCACGGGATCGAGCGGCGAACCGGCGTCGCCCACCTTGTCGCCATTCACCTCGTTCGTGAAACCGACGGCGCGGCCGACGCGGCCGATGAGATTGTTTCCGGTAGAGCTAAACCGGCCCATCAGGTCCGGGTTCACCGGCGCGGTGTTGTTCGCGATGATCGTGTTTGCCACGTTCACCTGCTCGGGGATGCCTTCCGCAAAGTAGCCGCCGCCGCCATCTTTTGCCCCGAGGTCGGTCGAGCTCGCGCTGCAATTGCTAATCGTGCAGCTGCGCAGCGTCACGCTGTTCGCGCCCCCGCCGTAGCGCGACATGATGCCGCCGCCGCGCGCGGCCGCGTTGCCGTAGAAGGTAGAGTTCGTCGCCGTAAAGATGCCGTCGTTGTAGACGCCACCACCATATTGCACCGCGGTGTTTCCGCTGATCGTGCAGCGTTGCAGGTCCAGCATCGCGCCGCTCGCGTTGTAGATCGCACCGCCATGACCGACGAGGGAGAACATCGTCCCCGCTGTGCTGTGGCCGGAAAGCACGCAATCGGCCAGCGCGAGATTGCCCGCGTTGTAAATGCCGCCGCCATGCGAGCCGTCGATCGCGCCGTCGCTCAGGGTGAGACCGGAAATTTTCGCAGCCACACCCGGTTGGACGAAGAAGATGCGGTAGTTGCCGCCGGTGCCGCGACGGACGGTCAGTTGATCGGCTCCCGGGCCATTAACGACCACCGAAGCGGAGAGGGCGGGTAACGCACTGGCGAGGCGGATCGTGCCGACAATCCCAGGAGCAAAACCGATCACGCTGCCGGGGCGTGCATTCGCTGCAACGATCGCCTGCCGCAGGCCGCAATCGCTCGCCGTGCAGACGCCATCGGCATGATCTTCCAGCGTGGTCACGGTAAAGTTGGGCGCGCAGACCGGACCGGTGGGAATGGAATAGTTCAGTGTCCCGTAACCGACGGTGCCGTCGCCGAGCGCGAGCGCGAGATTCACCGGACTGCCGCACTGGAGCGTGGATGAAACGGTGAAGGTGTAAGCACGCCAGACCGGCGCCGAGCCACCGCAGATGCCACCAAAGGTTTGCGTCGGCTGCGCAACATTCGTCACCGATCCAGCCGTCTGCAGGGTCCCGCTGAAGCTCAGCGGCGCGCACTGACCGGGCTGGCCAGTGTTCTCCAAGCCGAGAAGGACCGTGACCGTCTCCCCGGGATCGGGCGCGTTGTTCGGCCCAGCCAAGATGATGGTAACGCCGCTCGCCGCAATCGGGAGCGACGCAGTGGGGGTCGGGGTCGGGGTCGGGGTCGGAGTTGGAGTTGGAGTTGGAGTCGGAGTCGGAGTCGGAGTCGGAGTCGGAGTCGGAGTCGGAGTCGGTGTCGGTGTCGGTGTCGGTGTGGGCGTGGGCGTCGGAGTCGGAGTCGCTGTGGGGGACGGTGTCGGTGTCGGAGTGATCGTTGGCGAAGGAATCGGCGACGGTGTCACGGTCGGCGACGGCTCTGCGGCTGCGAAACGTTGGTCCAAGGTGTTCAGGCTCGTGAACTGACTTGGGCGGGTACCGCCGGAAGCGGCGTAGAGGTTCGCGCCCTGTTCCGCGGCCTGCTGCTGGAAAACCTCGGCCATCAACTGCTCACTCCCGAGCGGGCCAAAGTCCGTTAGCAGATTGGCGCTCTCCGCGATGAGCTTCGCGTTTACCTTCACCGCCTTCCCGAGCGGTTGGTTCGGATTACCCGCCAACATCTCGCCGCTGTGCAGCGTGACCGATTCCTCCGGATGTCCGCGGCGTGTGATCTCCGCCACGCCCTCGAGCATGATGAACTTGAAGATGTCGTCCTGGTGGAACTCTGCCATCAGCGTCGTACCGGTGATCGCGGCGGTGACGGCGGCCGTCTGGATCGTCGCGCCACCGGCGCCTTTCGGCACGCGGAGGAGGATGGCGCCCGCGCTGAGATCGATCCGGCGCGTGCCCTGTTCGAACGAAAAGACCGTGTTCGCGCCGAGCCGCGCGATCGTCAGATCAGCAAAGGTTAGTTCACCGCGCGAATCGACTCCCGTGCGCACGGCAGTGCCGGTGCGGACGGCATCGTTCACCGCCGCGTCGCGCGCCTCGGCTTCCGCAGGCAGCAATTTCACGTCACGGATAATTTGGGTGACGCGCGCCTCTTTTAGCTCCGCTGACCACGCCGGCAAGAGGAAGAGGCAGCCTAGCAGAAGGGCGCAGAGCGTGGACAGCCCGCGGGCCGCCAATCCAGAAAGTTTGTTCATAAGGGGGCCCGACGTTATCGGCGGCGCTGAAGCGCGTCAGCACATTTATGCGCGCGGCGGAACTAACCGTCAGCCGCGCGAAATAAAGAGGCCGAGCGCGCGCGCTAACGCTTTGGGGAAGGCCGCGGCGCGGGCGAGGCAGAAGACCTCGCTTTGCCCTTGGCCGCCGTCGGTTCAGTCAGGGTGACGGCAGTGCCGCGTCCGTAGATGACCAGGTTGGTCGGGAGCAAATTAGGGTTGGCGCGTTGCATCGCGATCTCGGCGGCGAGCTCGGCTCGGCTCGGCAGAGGGCCGAATTCGCGCCCGAGAAACACAGAGGTGCGGGCGAGCTGGCTGAGGTCGAAATCAACCGGCTCCGGGAGCGACTTCGCGTCCGGTTTCAGAATAAGCATCGCGCCGGGCTTGAGCAGGATCGATTCACCGACGATCGCCGGCAAAAAAATGCGGGCCGTGCCCTGCAGCGCGAGGATCTTCACGTAGGCCGCTCCGAGCCGCTCGACGACGCAGGTTGTCCCGCCGGCCTCGATCATGATCGTCCCGCTTTGCACCGTAGCGGCCGAGGCGCCGCGCGGCGCATCGATAAGCAGTGCACCATCGTGCAAGACAAGACTGGCCGCGCCGATGCTCAGGTTGGTCTTCGCGCCAACGCGCGTTACGGTGCGATCGGCAAAGGTCAATTCCACGCGCGCATCCGCCGCGGTGCGGACGACTGCGCCGCTCGCGATCACATTGTCGGCCGTCGGTGCGGAAGTGGGCCCGCTTGGCCTAACGACTACTTGGCGAACGACGCGCGTAATCCGCGCACTCAAGGCCGCGTCCGCAGAGGAATGGAGCGCGAGGCTACCAGCAACCGCCGCAGCCACCGCCCAGCGCACGCCCCCGTTCGCCACGAACGCTAGAAGCGGAAGGTAACGCTGGCTGCCGCGGCCGCGTTGACCACGTCGTAATCAAAGACGTCGCGGTTCGAGTCGTTGTGCGCGTAGCTCACGACGAGGTTCACGGCCACCCACGCGGTCAGCCGATAGGTCGCGCTCAGCGCCAGGATCTCGCTCACGTCGAGGCGATTCACATCGGTGTAATCACGTACCGCGAGACGAAGAACAGCGTTGACTGTGAGGTTTCGCGCCACCGCGGCGGTGTAGGCCGCAAAGAAGCTGTATTCGTTCCGCCCCGGCGGGGCCGGGTTCGAGCTGAGATTAAAGCTCGCATCGGTCCCAAGCGAAATCTGCTGCGCGCGTCCGATGCGGAACGGAACCTCGGCGCCGAAGTTAAGCGCGTGGCTGGCGAAGAACTCGTCGAAGTCGTCGTTCGTGAGCCGATTGTAGGCGTAGTCGGCGCGGAAGATAAGATTGTGCGCGCGCGGCACGCTGTAGGTGAGGCCAGCGCGGGCGTCGAAGCTGCCAAAGTTTAAATCCGCGAAGCGCCGATAGTAAAACATCTGCTGCGCAATCGCGAAGTTGCCATAGAGCGTGCCCGTGAGCCGCGGCGCGAAAGTGGCCGCGAAGCTGGGGGTGAAAATTTCATCCGACTTCTCGGCCATGGAGGAAAGCGCGACGTTCGTGGTGTGCGTAATCGGCGCGCTGACGATGATGCTCCACGCCTGGTAATCGTCGGTCCGTTTCAGGATTGCCTGCTCGCCGAGGTCGGGATCGTTCGGGCTGGCCGGAGCGACGCTTTCGCCGCCCGCCGTGCCGGTGCCCTGGTCGCGCAAAGTAGGCGGCTGGGTGCGGAGAAGTTGCGCGCGATCGACGTTCTGGCTGATCGGCGTCTGCGCACCGGCCGTCGCGAGCAATCCAGAAAACAAAGCAGCTGCGGCGAGGGCTCGAGTCATTTGGCGCGGAAGTGTCGCTGTCATGGCTTCAATAGGTCAAGAGTTAAACCGCCGCGTGGGAAGGAACTGCCGAGATTGCTCAGGCTCACACCTCGAGCAGGTCGCGCTGCCAGGGCACCAGCAGGGCTTCGCTCCGGCTTTGGTCGGCCGCGATCGATTCCACAGTGGCACGCGCCGCGATAAACGAAGGTTCGAGGCCGAGCTTTTCCGCCACGGCATCGCGACGCTTCCGCAAGTCTTCCGCCGCCTTTTCCATTTCCTGCGTCGGCCGGACTCCGTGCCGCTTGATCCGGCGGGGCAATTCCTCCTCCGCTAGCTGCAGGGCGCGCTCCGCAGCATCGATGAAGCCACGTCGGCGGCGCGAGGTCAGGTGGCGAAACTCCGGCGTTTTGCCTGCTTCGAAATCCTTCGCGGATTGGAGCAGGAGATGATTCTGCAAGATGTGAAACGATGGGCGGTCGGCCGCCTGCGCCTCGCGATCGCGCCAGCCCCAGAGTTCCCGCAAAATGGCGGAGGCGCGCGGCGTTAACGTTCCAGAACCGCTGATGCGCCAGGTCTCGTCCTCGTCGCGCACGCGCTCGATCCCGGTCTGCGCGAGCCCGCGTTCGCACGATTGGCGGAACCACTCGAAGCGACCCACCTCCTTCAGCTCCGCTTCCATCTTCTCCGCCAGCGGGAGGAGGTAATGCGTGTCGTTCTTCGCGTAGTCCTCCATGTGTTTCGGGAGCGGACGCTGCGCCCAGTTCGCCTTCTGCGAACCTTTGGTGAGGGTGACGCCGAAGTAGCGCTCGACGAGCGCGGCCAGGCTGAAAGCACGCAGGCCGAGCAAGCGCGCCGCGACAACCGTGTCGAACACGCGCGTGGCGGAAAAGTTCATCGCGCGCTTCAAGAGACGCAGATCGAAATCCGCGCCTTGGAGGACGAGTTCCTTGTTCGTGAGCGCCTCGCTCAGGGGAGCCAAGTCGAAACCCGCGAGCGGGTCGACCAGGTAATCGTCCTCCGCAAAACTGAGCTGCAGAAGACAGAGCTTCTCGAAGTAACAGTGCAAGCTGTCCGCCTCGGTATCGACGGCGATGCGATCGATCCCGCGCAGCGCCGGGAGAATCTCGGCCAGTTGTTCGCTCGTCGTGATCACCGCAGACCCGCGAGGAGCAACTCGGCGTTGCTGTTCGTCGCTTCCAGATTTCCGATTAGTTGTTCCATCGCCTCGATCGGCGGCAGCTGCGCCATCGCTTTGCGCAGCAGTTTCACCCGTTCCCATTCGTCCGGATGGTAAAGCAATTCCTCACGCCGGGTGGCCGATTGCTGGACGTGGATCGCAGGGTAGAGACGCTTCTCGACCAGCGAACGGTCGAGATGAATCTCCATGTTTCCGGTGCCCTTGAATTCCTCAAAGATGACCTGGTCCATCTTGCTGCCGGTGTCGATCAACGCCGTGGCCAGGATCGTCAAGCTCCCGCCTTCCTCCACGTTGCGCGCGGAGCCAAAAAACTTCTTCGGCTTGAGCAGCGCCTTCGCCTCCACACCGCCAGACATGGTGCGGCCTTTTGCGGGCTGGAGCGCGTTATAGCCGCGGGCGAGCCGCGTCATGCTGTCGAGCAGCACGACGACATCGAGCTTCATTTCCACGAGGCGCTTCGCGCGTTCCAGGACTAACTCGGAGACCTGCACATGCCGGTGGCCGCTTTCGTCAAAGGTGGAGCTGTAGATCTCGCAATCCACTTCGCGCTCCAGGTCGGTCACTTCCTCCGGCCGCTCATCGACCAGCAGGATGATCAACCGGATCTCGGGATGATTGATCCGGATCGCCTTCGCGATCTCCTTCAAGAGGATCGTCTTCCCGACGCGCGGCGGCGCCACGATCAAGCCACGCTGGCCGTGACCGAGCGGGGTAAGAAGATCGATCGCGCGCGCACTGATCGAGTTCGTTTTGGTGTTCTCGAGATAAATGCGGCCCTCGGGGAAGAGCGGCGTCAGTAGGTCAAAGGCGACTGGCTCCTGCCATTCCGCGGGCGGCAGCTTCTCGATCGCCGTGACCTCGTCGAGCATGAACAGCTTCTCGCGATCGCGCGGGAGCCGCACCGTGCCGTTGATTAACTGCCCAGGCCGAAACTTGAAGTGCTGCGTCGCGGCCCGCGGCACGCCCACGTCCTCGGGAACGGGAAGAAAATTCAGCGCCGGATAGCGCAGCGCAGCCGGCGCGTCGCCCACCTGCTCTAACCAACCCTCCACCGTGACGCGCGTGCCTTGGCTAAGGGCGCAGCGCACCAGGTCGAAGATGGCCTGGTGGCGTGTCCGACCGGGATGCATCCGCACCTCAAAGAGTTGGCAGTACTCCTCGATCTCCAGTGGTGAGAGCCGGTGCAGTTCGTTGATATCGAGCACGCTCGGGCGCACTGGAGCCGGGGCTGCTTCGACTTCCGGCTCGGTCAGGACTTCTTCGCTCATGGCAGTTCGCGCCACGCCCGGGTCAGGATCGCGGCCTGCGCGGCCAGGGTTGACCTCGAGCCGTTGTTCCAGACCACGTAATCGGCGCGGGCAATCTTTTCTTTCAAAGGCATTTGAGCAGCAATCATTTCCTCGGCAGCCGACGGGTCTAACGACGAACGCGCCCGGAGACGCTGTAATTGCACGCCCCTGCTGCATGCGACCACCACGACGCGGTCGCAGAAGGCTTCGCCGCCTGTTTCATAAAGAAGAGGTATGTCTGCAAGAAAAAGCTCGTTCGCGTGGCGCCGGCGTTCGGCTTCGAGGGTCCACTGACGCCGGATGCGCGGATGCAGAATCTGCTCCAGCGCGCGTTTCTTTTCCGGGTCGCCGAAGACTATGGCGCGCAGCCGGGCGCGATTCAAGTCACCGCTCGAGGAATAAATGTTGTCGCCAAAGGCCTCGCGGATGAGCGCCTGCACTTCGGGGTCGCGATCCGTCAGCGCACGCGCCGCGACGTCCGCGTCGAAGAAAGGCACCTGAGGCCACTCCGCTCGCACCGCGGCGCTGAACGCGCTCTTGCCCGTGGCGATGCCGCCTGTGATCCCGATGACCGCCACCGTTTCGTCGAGCGGCCACTAGCCGCGCATCATTAGTGGGCAGGCGACGGAGAAGCCGCGCTGGCCGAGACCCGGGCGAGCTTAGTGGGGTCGCTCCCCATGGTGACGCTGACGATCATGCCGGACTGCAAGTCGGTCAGCTTGGCGCGTTGACCGTTGATCGTGATCTCCGTGAAAGGCGTAATCGTGAAGGTCTTTGAGACCTTGTTCTCGTTGATCGTGAGCGTCTCGCCATTCACGCTCGCGATGGTCGTGGCGTGAACTTCCGGAGGCTTGAATTTCGATTTGCGAGGTGCGGCGGCCGCGGATGAGGCGAAGGCGAAAGCACAGAGCGCGAGGGTAAGAACGAAGGCGAGACGCGTTTTCATTTTTTATACATCGGTACTTCGGGCAGGATCGGCAGTTGGACGACGTCCTCTGTTTCCTCCTGCTCCTCGGTCTGGTTCACGAGCTGGCCGCCCGGATTGATCAGCCGCGCGGTCACGAAGATGATCAAGTTCCGTTTCAGGTGCTGCTCGGAGTTGGTGCGGAAGAGCCGTCCGATGATCGGCAGATCGCCGATGATCGGCGTGCGATCCTCCGTCTTTTGCACGTCTTCGCGCATCAGGCCGCCGAGGACGACGGTCTGTCCGTCCCAGACACTCACGCTCGTGGTGACTTTGCGGGTGCTGAAGATTGGCTGGTTGATCACGTTCTCCGTCAAGACAACCGACTGCGCCATCGTGCCGAGAAGCGTCGGCTGCACCGTGCGGATTGGGCTGCCGTAGTTAATGAAGCCTTCAAACTCGACCACCTGCGGCACGAGGTTTAGGTCAATCGTGACGCCGTCCGGTCCCACGACCGGTTCCACTTCCAGCATCACACCGGTGTTCCGCGTCTCAAAGGCGGTCGGAGTTGTCGGAGTGACCGGGAACGCCGCCGCTGCGACGGAGGCACCGGTGCTGATCCCCGAACCGGAATCGCCGCCGCGGAAAGTCTGGGGAATTTGCGGCGGCTGGAACTGCGTCGGGTAACGGAACTCGCGCACGATCTGGATCTCAGCACGCTGGCCGCTCTTGGTTGTGACGCGCGGAGCGGAGAGCAGATCGACGCCCTTCTTCTGGTTCAAGGCACGGATGACGAGCTGGAACTGCGGATCGGTGAAGACGCCGCTCAGACCGAAGATGGCGGGTGCGATGCCACTGGTGGCGCCGCCGAGCAGCGCATCGATCGCATTGCCTGTAATGGCGAGACTGCCGCTGCGGTTGCCACCAGTGATGGGGAACTGCCCCACGGGCGCCCCACCCGGCGGGACGAACGGAAAATTCGGCGAATCGCCGGGGACGCCCGGTCCGGTGGGCTGGCCGGTCGTTCCGCCGCCGCCGAAAATGCGATGACCGCCGGGGATGTTGAACTGACCGAGGAGCCAATCGAAGCCGAGCTCCTTCAAGTTATTCTGCGTGATCTCAACAAACTTCGCCTCGATCTCGACCTGCTTCGGGCCGGAGACGTTCGCTTGTTCCACAATCGCGTCGACCAACTCGAGATTGTCCGGCGTGTTGCGCACGACGAGTCGGCTGCTTTGCGGGAGGAAGTTCGCGCTTGATCCCGGAATCGTGCTGAACGGCACCCCTTGGCTCTCGAGATACTCTCGCGCGCCTTCGCGCCTAACGAGTTGTTGACCCCCAGTAGATTCCACTGTTCCTACCGCAGTGCCGCGGGCACCACCTGCGGGCGCAGCGGGCGCATTCAACGCGTTACTGCCGCCGGTCAGCGTGCTTTGGATGAAACCGGGCGGGACGCGATACTCTTTCGTCACCAGTTCTTGGCTCTGCTCGCTCAACGGAATGATCGAGACCGCGAACGGTTCCACCTTTACCTTCAGGCCGGCTTGGCTGGCGATGTAACGCAGCGCCTCGCCGAGCGGAATCTGGTTCAACGTAATTGTAATCCGCGCGTCCGACGGCGACACCGTCGGCGCGGCCGGGAGTGTGATCGGCGCGGCCACCGCCGCCCCAGCATCGGCCGGGATCGGCGCGAGCGGATCGGAGACGGGCAGAGGTGCCGCAGGGACCGAACCGCGACCGCCGATCGCGTTCATGCGCAGGACGATGTCGATGCCTTTGCGGCCATCGGCCGCGGGGTCATTCGCCGTGGCCTGTTGCCGGAGAAAATCGATCGCTTCGCGGATGCTGGCATCGCGCAGTTCGATGCGGGGAATGATGATTGAGCTAAGCTTGTTTGAGATACGCGCCGTGCCGGTTGCTTCCCGCGCCGCCGTGTCCGTGCCGGGACCAGCCGCGGTGCCATATTTGCGCACGGGCCGCTCCCACGCTTTCTGCACTTCCCAATAGGAACGGGAGCGCGCTTCGTTGTAGGCCTCTTCGCCGTAGCGCGTCTTCTGGTTGTTGATCTTCTCCTGCCCGCGCCGCGCGGCGGTGTTGTAAGGATCGAGATTCAGGACCTGCTCGTATTTCTTGAAGGCGAGGTCGTAGCGTCCGCTGTCGAAATAGCCGTCCGCATCGCTCAGGAGTTTTCGCACTTCCTCGACCTTCGCGATGAACTTCGGACCCATCGTGCGATTGATCCGGCCCGGTTCTTCGAGGCTGGCGAGAAGCCGCTGCGCCGGGCCGTAGCCGGGATCATACTGCGAACTCAGGATCTCACGGCAGATCGCTTCCGCGTCATTGTGCTTCCCCTGCTGAACGCGAATCTCCGCCAGCTTCACCCCGCTCTCCGCAAAACCGCGCACGGCCTCGGAGTGGTTGCCGCCGCTGGCCGCTCCATCCGGCAGGAACGTGACCGCGGCACGAAATTCCTCATGCGCTGCTGCGTAATCGCCGGCCCGCATCGCGACCCGCGCGCGGACGATCGCCTCGTTCCCCCGCGGCAAAGCGGCCTGGCGCCGGGCGATTTCGCGTTCCGCCGCCTGCTCCGCGCTTTGGCCAAAGACGACCGGCGCCGAGGCAGCCAGGGCGAGGCAGCAAAGAAGCGGAAGAGAACGTGATAGATGAGTCATCGGGGACTTTCGTTACGGCTGGAGCGGACCGATCTCGATGCGCTCCTCAGGTTTCTGCGGGTTGACGAGCACCGCTTTGGTCGGCTGCACGTCGACGAGCTTGTACTTGATATCCGCTTGAGGCGGCAACGAAAATTCCTCTTCCTTCTTGACCGGAAACTCGCGCTTCTGCCCCCAGCTGTAGACGAAAGTGACGATGCTCTGCGGCGAGAGCATGACCTTTTCTTTCACCAGCGTCAGATGCTCGTGCGTCTCGGTGTTCTCGATGGTCAACTCGGAGACATCGACTTCGCCGCCCGTGGCCGGGTTCGGCTGCGCTTTTTCCTCGTAGTTCACCACCTGGTAGCGGCTCCCCGGAATCGTCTGCCCCACCCTGACGAACTGCGTCGGCTCGCTGCGGTCGCTGCTGTTGATCGTGAAAGTGTCGCCACTGCGCGAGGCGAAGACGTAGCGGAACGGCTCGGTCGCGACCGACTTCACCTTCAACTTTGCCAGGTAAGGCGGGTGCGAATTCTTGTCCGTCGGGTTCGAGTGCCCCTGCCACTCCTCGAGATTGGTGAAGCCATCGCCGTCGCCGTCCTGCTCCAGGACATCGGCATCGGCGATCGGCAGGCTGAATTGATTCAACCACTCGTTAGGCACAGGCGGATGCACCTCGGTCGTCTGCAGCGTCGCCGGCTGCCCGTTCTGCCCGATGAAATGCGGCTCGGGCACGAACAAACCGGACCGGCCCGTGAAGGTCCACTGCGGCGGCTCAGCCAGCATTTTCATTGCCGCTTCGACCTCGAGCGCCTTCGCCGTGGGACCAGCTGCCTTCGCCGGACCCGGCGAGGGCACGGTGGCGTAGGTCTCGCTGAAATCGGCCGCGCTCCGCCAGATGAAAAAAGCGCAGAGCACCAGGAAAGCCGCCCCGGCAAAAACGGCCAGCCGATCGAAATGTTCGCGCGCCCAGTCCATTAGAAGTTGAAGCGCAGCATCTCGATCCGGGCCGCGACCTGCACCTTTTCGTTGCCCACGATGAAGTTGAGCGCGCTGTTCGGGCCCGGGGTGGGCGCGGGTGCGGCCGGGGTCGCGGTCGCACTTTCGCGCGCCGGCCCTTTGTCCTTCTCGTTCAAAACGTGGAGCGTCCGCATGACGTAGAACTGCTCGCGGAGGGTGGAGATCTGGTTGAGGACGCGGCGGACGGCATTCGCGGGCGCGACAAAGCTCGCCTCGACCGTGCTACGTTCGACCGTCGGCGCAGCGGAAGCCGCCGTCGGACCCTTTTTCGCAGGCGCAGGAGTCGCCGCGGGCGTGGCCGGCGCGGGCAGCAACGACTCGTTAGGCGGGACGCGGCGGAAGGCGGTGATCGCCTCGACGTGCGCTTCGAGCAAAGTGTTCACGAGCAACTCAGCTTGCGCGAGTTGCTGGCCAAGGAGCGGCGCGGCAGCGGTGTCCGGGAGCGAGGAAGCAAATTCTTCGAAGCCGAGGAAGAAATTCTCCGGCAACCGCACCTTGTTCGTCCGGGCGCGCTCGGTTACGGCTGCAATCGCCTGGCGCAGGCGCGACTGAAATTCGTTCGGCGCCAGCGGCACCTGCGGCAGGACGCGCGTCCGCAGTTCTTCCTTCAGTTTGTTCAGGTCGGAGGCGTAATCCTGAGACTGCGTCTTCACTTTTTTCAGGTTTGCGTCGTTCGGAAACGGCGTGAGCCGCTGGAGCCGATTCAGTTCAGTCGCGCTCTGCTCAAATTGCGCGCGGGCGTCATTAAAGCTGCTCCGCGCGCTCCAGAGGAAGATCAACGCCCCGAGCGTCGCGACCGCGAGCGCGACGAGGAAAATTCCGAGGAAACGATTTTCGCGGAACCAGGTCATGGCACGGACACGGGCTGCTTCAACTCAAGCCGCAGCTCGTAGGGGAAGGCCCACTCGTTATTGTTCGGCGTCGTCGGACGAATCACTTTCGCCTGATTATTCGAATCAATCTTGAAGAGGGGCGACCCGACCAGGTTCTTGAAGAAATCGACCACCACTTCCTGCTGGCGTGGATTGAAAAGATAAAGTCCGCGAACGAAAACCCCGTCGATCGCCGGTCCTGCCGGAGTGGCGTTCGGGCGCGGGCCGGGAGCCGGCGTAGCAGTCGCCGCAGCCGTGGGCGGCGGCGTGGGCGAAGCGGCCGCATTGGCGCTGCGTAGTTCACCGACACCGAGGGGTTTTCCGTCGGAGGTGGCGACCAGCTCGGTAATCCAAATATCTTCCTTCGGCAGGCGCGCGTTCAGTTCCTCGATCAACTCCGGCCAGAAACTCCGGTCATTGATCGCAGCGGTCAGCGGAGCGCCCACGCCATCGAGCGCGCTCGTCTGTTTGCGCACATTGTTCATCTCGCCCTCGACCCGACGCATGGCGTCGACCTTCTCAGTCAGGCGCGCATTCGCATCGCGCTCCACGCTGGCGGCGCGCGCGTAGTAGAGTCCCCACCCAAGCAAACCAAGAACGAAGCAGGCAGCGGCGAGAATGAAGAACGGCCGGCGCCGCTCGAGCTGCTGCGTCCGCACCACGCTGGCCGGGCGGAGATTCAACTCCATCGGGCAGGTGGTGACGTTGCGGAGCGCGAGGCCGACCAGTTCGCCTAACAAGTGCGTCGAACGCGAGACGTCCTCGGCGTCGATCGACTCCGCGACGGAGACGTTGCGCAGCGGATGGAAAAATTCGATCGGCAGCTGGAGTTTCTCGTGAAAAAACTCGCGCATGTAAGGCATGCTCGCGGTCCCGCCGCAGAGCAGCACGCGGGTCGGCGCATTGCCCTGCTGCTGCGCGCGGTAATGGCTGATCGAGCGCATCAATTCCGCATGGAGGCGGTTCATCGTGCTGCGGATGATCTTTGCGACGCGCGCCACTTCCGGATCATCCGGCTCGGCGTAGGCACCGCCCAGACTAACGAGTCCATCGCGCTTCTTCCGAAACTCGGCGGCCGCGGACGGCTCGCTAAACTCCTTCGCGATCGCGGCCGTCACCGTGCTGCCGCCGATCGGGACGCTGCGGGAGAAAACCTTGCCCGCTTCAATGAAGAGCAAGTTGGTCGTGCGCGCGCCGACGTCGACGAGGAGCGAGCAATCATTCAGCTCGCTGTAGTTGTAACGGAAGGCGTTGTAGAGCGCCATCGTCGCGACATCGACGATTTGGGTGCGAAGTGAAGTTTCCTCGACCGCGGCGTTCATCCCGTCGAGCAGGTCCGACTTGATCGCGACGAGCACGACTTGGATCTGCTCGTCGGCATCGCCGCCGACGAGCTGGTAATCCCAGACCACTTCCTCAATCGGGAACGGGACGTTTTGCTGGGCCTCGAACGCGATGATGCGCTCGATCTTTTCCTCCTCGACCGCGGGCAGCTTCACGAAGCGCGCGAAGACGGCCTGCGCCGGCACGCAGTAGTTCACCAAGCCCGGCTTGATCCCGAGCTCCTGCACCATTTCGCGCAGCGCGACGGTGATCTGCCCGTTGCGCGTCGCCTCGTTCCCCGGCTCGGCTAAGAGCTCGCGAAAACGATAGCCGACGAGGACCAGTCCGCCGTTCGCCTCGGTGCGAAAATCAGCCAGCCCGACAGTCTGCGAGCCGAGGTTGAGAGTGATGATGCGCGAGCCAGCAGCCATGAGCGGGTCTTGCCTTTAGGGCAACGGCTCGAAGATGAACAGCGTCATCTGCTTCGTTTTCCGCTGATCGCTAGCGCGAGGTCTTGACCTGCTCGTAGCGATCCCAGAAGAGCGGCGCGTAGGGCGTTTCGTTTTTGTTCAAGACCTGGCCGGTCAGGTGCGGGATGGTCGTGAACCAATTTGGCGCGTCGCGCTCGGCGCTCAGCTCCGCCTTGACCGCGCCCTGTTGCACGAGCTGGACGGCGATGTTTTGAATCGCGCCTGCCGTCACCGGGCGGTTGCCCATCAGGCGGTTCAGCGTCTTCGGCGAGACATACATGACGGACCGGAGGTCGCGCCCCGCGCCAACGTTGACGTGCGTCACTTCGCCGGTGAGGAGCCGGCCGTTTACGAGCACGTAATAGCGCAGCGTGATCTCGTCGGTGTATTCCGGGACGGCGGCGAACTCGACCTCGATCTCGAGCCAGCGATTGCGCTGGTCGATCGGATACTGCTGCCCGCCGGTGTAGGTGAACTGCGGCGCAGTGATCAGGTTGCGATTGATCTTCGTGATTGCGAAATCGCTGCCGCGCGCGGGCGCCTGCGCCTCTGCCCCCGCGGAAAGTAAAACGAGACCAAGCAGGGAAAGAAGAAGCTTTGTTTTCATGTTGGGGATTTAGGCGACGGCGACGGTGCGCTCGCCAAACTGGCCGCGCTCGATGCAGCCGCGGAAGTACTCGATCGTTTCCACGATCCCTTCCTCAAACCGCACCTTCGGCTCCCAGCCGAGGATGGTCTTCGCGCGGGTGATGTCCGGCTGGCGCACTTTTGGATCATCCACTGGCAGTGGCTTGTAGACGATCTCCGATTTCGTCGCCGTGATCCGCCGGATCTCCTCCGCGAACTGCTTGATCGTCATCTCGCGCGGGTTGCCGATGTTGACCGGCTCGTGGAAGTCGGACTGCGAGAGCTTGAAAATCCCATCGATCAGGTCGCTCACGTAGCAAAAGGAACGTGTCTGCGAGCCGTCGCCGAAAACCGTGATCGGCTGCCCGGTAAGCGCTTCGCCGATGAAGGACGGGACAACGCGGCCGTCGCGCAGCCGCATGCGCGGGCCGTAGGTGTTGACGATGCGGACGATCTTTGTGTCCATCCCGTGATAGCGGTGGTAGGCCATCGTCATCGCCTCCGCGAAACGCTTCGCCTCGTCATAGACGCCGCGCGGCCCGATCGGGTTCACATTTCCCCAGTAGGTTTCCCGCTGCGGGTGTTCCAGCGGGTCTCCATAGACCTCGGAGGTTGACGCGATGACGAACCGGGCGCCCTTCGCCTTGGCCAGGCCGAGC
>JBKJKL010000135.1:0-8265 GCA_046597485.1 Chthoniobacterales bacterium | reverse complement strand
GAAGCAGTTCTTCATCCGGATCGACGCGCTCCGCGGGAAGGCGCTGGAGGCAATCAAGCAGGTGAAGTGGATTCCGCCGTGGGGCGAAGCGCGCATCAGCGGCACGGTCGAATCGCGGCCGGACTGGGTTATCTCGCGTCAGCGGAGCTGGGGCGTGCCTTTGCCTGCCTTCTACTCCGCGGAGGGTGATGCCATCCTGAACCCCGAGTGGATTGGGAAGCTGGCCGACCTAGTGGAACGCCGCGGCTCGAATGTGTGGTTTGAGTTAAACGACGAAGAACTGGCGCGTGAGCTAGGCCTGCCGGAAGGCACCACCCATCGCGCGGATACGATTGACGTCTGGATCGACTCCGGCTCGAGCCATGCCTCGGTTCTGGCAAAGCACCCGGCACTTAGTAACCCGGCCGACATGTATCTGGAGGCGACCGACCAGCACCGCGGCTGGTTCCAATCGTCGCTCATGATGAGCGTCGCTCTCCATAACCGCGCGCCTTACAAGACCTGCATCACGCACGGCTTCGTCGTGGACGTGGACGGAAAGAAGATCTCGAAATCGAGTAGCTACGCGAAGCCGATGGATGCGGGGCACTTTGTGGCCAAGCACGGCGCGGACATTGTGCGGCTTTGGGTGAGTAGCGTGAACTACACGGACGATGTGCCTTTCTCGGAAGAGATGTTTACGCGCCTCGGCGACACTTATCGGCGCATTCGCAATACGCTGCGCATTTTGCTCGGAAATATTTCTGAATCAGGAAAGGAGGAAAGCAGGAAAGGACAAACCACCATGGTCGATCGCTGGATCCTAAGTCGTCTGCAGCAGGTGATCATCGAATGCCGCGAAGCTTACGCGAGCTACGAGTTTCACAAGGTCTACCACACTTTGAATCAGTTCTGTGCCGTCGACCTAAGCAGTCTCTACGTCGATATCACGAAGGACCGGATGTATTGCGACGCGGTCGATGCGCCGCGCCGGCGCGCCACGCAGGCGACGATGCGGGAAATCTTCGAGGCGCTAACCAAGCTGCTCGCGCCGATCCTGGTTTTCACCGCGGAGGAAGCGTGGAGTTATCTCGGCCGTGAAGGCTCAGTCCATCTCCAGGAGTTTCCGGAAGCGGATCCGGCAAAGCGCGACGAAGTGGCGGAAGGCGCGGTCGAGCAGCTCCTGAAGCTGCGGGGCGTGATCGGCCAGGCGGTCGAGCAGGCGCGGCAGGAGAAGCTAATCGGCAACGCGCTCGAGGCCGCCGTAACCTTGCGCGCGGAGACGACGGCGCTGCACGACATTTCGAAGGAAGAACTCGAAGAGTTTCTGATCCTGAGTGACCTGACGCTCGAGCAAGCCGAAACGCCTTCCGCTTCAATCGCGAAGACGGAGCATACGAAATGCGCGCGTTGCTGGCGGCACCGGGCCAGCGTGGGCCGGAGCGCGGTGCATCCCGACTTATGCGACCGCTGCGAGCAGGTGGTCGCGGCGCAGCCTGCCTAGCATGAAGTTTATTCTCCTTCTCTCGCTCCCGCTCTACGCGCTCGACCAGTTGACGAAGTGGCTCACCCTGCGCCACGTCCTGCCGAACGAGCCGCGCATCATCGTGCAAGAGTTCTTCGCGCTGGTTTACGTAACTAATACCGGCGCGGCCTTTGGTTCCTTTAAGAATAACAACTGGTTTTTCATCGCGCTCTCCGGCGCGGCCTTGGTCTTTGTCCTGTTCCTTCTCCTGCGCCGACATCTGCCCGATGCCTGGCGCGATGTCTCGCTCGCGCTTCTTCTCGCGGGGGTGTTGGGGAACCTGACCGATCGCCTTGTCCACGGCCACGTGATCGACTTCCTCCTCTTTGATCTGCACGTGCCGTTCGCGCATCCGTTCCCCGCTTTTAATGTCGCGGATAGCTGCATCTGCGTCGCAGTTGTCTGCTTCATCATCCAGTCCTTGCGCGACGGCCGAGCGAATGCCGTCGCCACGCCGGAGCATTCCAACTACACTGAGTAATGATCCCGCCCCCCTTCTGGCGATTCTTCGCCTTTGGCCTCCTCCTTTCGGCTGTCGGCCTGGTGGAGACGCGGGCGCAGGTCACGCCCATCGTGCTTTCGACGCGGCGCGACATGGTCTTCGACCACGCGGGGAATTATCTCTACGTCAGCACGAGCGATGGCTTCGTCCGGCGTTACAACCTTGCGACCGCGCAGTTCGACCTGAGTTACAATCTGGGCGGCTCGCTGAACGGTCTCGACATCGCGCCGAACGACTCTTTCCTCCTCGTCGCGCAAAATGCGCCCGGCATTTCGCAGGGCATCTTTCACCGGATTGATACCACGACCGGCGGCGTGACGAACATCGCCTACAACCGCGCCTCCGGTGAAACCGGCGCGTGGGATGTGGCCATCGCCTCTAATAATCTCGCGCTCGTCACCACGCAGTTCTCCGGCTCGGGCTCGGTGCCGCTCCGCCAGATCGACCTGGCCACGAATGTGGTTAGCGCCCGGGCCGATCGTGCGACGGTTGACCAGACTACCGCTGTGATTCGCGGTGCGGATGGCAGCCGCCTTTACTTCCTGCTTCCAAACAGCTCGAACGGTCCCGTTTTCACCTATAGCGCGACAAGCAACATCTTCAGTCCGATCGCCGCGACGAACCGCTTCCTCGGCAGCGCGAGCGGCGCGGTGAATCGCACCGGCGCGCTGATCGCGACCCGCTTAAACACCGGCGCCACCTTCGATACGGCGGCGGACTTTAACTACCTGCACACGCTCCGCGCGATCGACGGCGGCCTTGCCTTCGACGCGACGCGCGACCGCTTCTACGGAGTGGCTACGCCCACTGCGCAGCTTATTGCCTACGACGCGAACACCTACGCCGAGCTCTACCGGATGGACATCGGCGAGAGCCTCAGCCAGGGAGTGACGCAGTTCGGCAGTGGCAATCTAGTCGCGAGTCACGATGGCCGCTTCCTTGCGCTCGCGACGTCCACCGGCATTCGCCTCTTCACCCTGCCGGCCGGACCCTATCCGCCGCCCGCGCCGCCCGTCTTCGGCACGGCGCGCGACATGGTGTTCGATAACGCTGGGCAGCGGCTCTACTTCAGCACCGCGGAAGGGTTTGTCTGGCCCTATAACCTAACGACGAATAGCTTCGAGACGCCGATTGATCTCGGTGGCTCGCTCAATGGAATGGATATCGCGGCCGATGGTTCCTATCTCCTCGTCGCGCAGAATGAATTCGGCGTTGCACAGGGAGCCTTCCAGAAGGTAACCCTCGCGACTGGCGCGGTGACGAGTTTGAACTACACGCGTGCTTTCGGTGAATCCGGAGCGTGGGATGTGGCCATCGGCGCAAATGGCATCGCGCTCGCTGACACGAACTACGCTGGCTCCGGCTGGGTGCCGCTCCGCCAGATCGATCTCGCCACTGGAACGTTGACCACCCGCAGCGATGCACCTGGTTCCGGCCCCGGCGGCAGCGTCCGGCAATCCAGCCAGATTCACCGCAGTGCGGATGGCTCCCGCATGTTCCTGCTCGAAGCCAACATCTCGAGCGGCCCGCTCTTCACCTACAGCGCGACCTCGAACACCTTTGGCCCCGCCGCCACCACGAATATCTCCCTCAGCTCCGCGAGCGCGGCGGTGAATCGCAACGGCTCGCTCGTCGCCTTCCGCCCTTCCGTTACTGGCAGCTCGCTCGACACCGCGCCGAACTTCGGCTTTGTCCGCACCTTCTCGAATCTGGTCAGCGGCCTCGCCTTCGATGCCGTTGCCGACCGCGTCTACGGCGTGAGCACCTACCTCAGCCAGATCATCGCGTATGATACGAACACCTTCGCGGAAGCGTTCCGCTTCGACGTCGGCCAGATCGTCAGCGCGGGCGGCGGGCAGTTCACTACCGGTCTGCTCGTGGCCAGCCCGGACGGGCGGCATCTGGCCTTCCGCGCCAGTAACACCGTCACGCGCATCTACGACACACCCGCTGTCCCATTATCACGGGCCGAGAGCACGATCGTGCACAACGGAATGCCCTACGCAATCGACCTGCCGCTTGACGGTCCGCGCGCCACCGAACCGCGGAGCGGCGGAGCGAGCCAGAGTTTCCGGATGACTTTCACCTTCGGTCAGAACGTCTCCTCGTTCAGCTCCGCGCAAGTCACGGGCGGCACGGGCGCGGTCAGCAGCAGCCAGATCGATCCGACGGATGCGCACCGCGTCATCGTCAACCTGACCGGCGTCGCGAACCGGCAGTTGGTGAAGGTGACGCTGAACAACGTGACCGATGTGCTCGGGCAACACACGACCGTTTCGCAACAGATGGGCGTGTTAATCGGCGACACGAATGGCGACGGCACGGTCAACTCGGCCGACGTGCAGCAGGCGCGGAACGTTTCCGGACAGGACGTTGGCGCGGGTAATTTCCGCTCGGATGTGAACGCGGACGGCACGCTTAACTCGGGCGACGTCATCGTCGTCCGTTCGAATTCCGGCGGCTCGGTACCGTAGACGTTTTTCGGTTTCGCCTTCTGCGCGTTGGGCGTCCAATCTCGGGCCGATGGCGCTCTCGCTTTTCGCCCGGCTGCACCGGCGCCACGTGCCGCAGCCGACGCCGCTGGAGCGACGCGAGTTTCTCCGGCTCGCGCTCGCGGCGTCCGCTGGATTACTCGTTAGTCCAGGCTCGGCGTTGGCACGGGCGGGCCGCGGGCGGCGCGTGATCGTCGTCGGCGCGGGCTTTGCCGGGCTGGCCTGCGCTCATGAATTACGCGCCGCGGGCTGCGAAGTTGTCGTGCTGGAGGCGCGCTCACGCATCGGCGGACGGGTGCTGAGTTTTACCGATTTCCTCCCCGACCGCGCGGTCGAGGGTGGCGGGGAGTTGATCGGGCGGAATCATCCGATGTGGCTGGCTTTCGCACGGAAGTTTGGACTGACGCTGGATGACCTGCCCGAGGAAGAAGGACTCGCGCCAGTGGTTCTCGATGGCCGCCGCCTCGCCGCTCGCGAAACGAAAGCGCTCTTCGCGGAACTCCATGCCGCGCAGGCCGCGATGACCCGCGCCGCGGCGGCGATCGACGCCGAGCAGCCGTGGCGCAGTCCGCAGGCGACGCAACTCGATGCGCGACCGCTGGAGGATTGGATCCGCGCGCAGCCGGCCTCGGAGATGGCCCGGCGCGCGTTGACGGTCGAGTTCGCCGCGAACAATGGGGTCGCGACCGCGCGGCAAAGTTTTCTCGGTAACCTCGCGGCGGTAAAAGGCGGCGGGCTGGAACGTTATTGGACGGAGACTGAGCTCTACCGCTGCCACGGCGGCAACGCGCAACTCGCGCAGAAGCTGGCCCACTCGTTAGGCACGCAGTTGCACACCGGGACCGCGGTGCGCGAGATCACACAGAATGAAAATGGCGTGACCGTGCGCGATGCCAGCGGCCATCTCTGGAAAGGGGATGACGTGGTGCTCGCTGTCCCGCCCAGCACCTGGCGGCATCTGCGGATTTCGCCACCGCTCCCGCCCGCCTTGCGCCCGCAGATGGGCGTGAATGTGAAGTTCCTCGCGAAGGTAAAACGCCGCTTCTGGCGCGACACGGCCGCGTCGCCGCAAGCGTTGAGCGACGGCCTCGCGAGCATGATTTGGGAGGGCGCCGTTTCCGCGGACGCCGCGGTGCTGACGTGCTTTTCCGGCGGGCCAGCCGCGGCCCAGGCGCGCCGGAGTTACGCGCAGCGGAGAGAGCGCGATTACGTGGAGGCGCTCGAGTCGATCTTCCCCGGCTTCGGGCAAAACTTTGTCAGCGGTCGCTTCCTGGACTGGCCCGGTGAGCGGTGGACAGGCGGCGGCTATTCCTTCCCGGCGCCGGGCGAGGTCACGACTATCGGTCCGATCGTGCGGGCCGGTCTCGGCCGGCTCCACTTCGCGGGCGAGCACGCCTGCCCGCCGTTTGTCGGCTATATGGAAGGCGCGCTTCACTCCGGGGTCGCGCTCGCGCAACGACTCGTTAGGCGAGCCAAGGCCGCCTAGCGCGCGGGACCGATTTCACCCGCCGAACGGTTGGCGAAGGTAAAATTGCTGATCCATGAAATTAATTGAGCCGCTCCGCCTGATTTTCCGGCGTCGGTTTGTATGCCCTCATCCTGCTCGCTTCGTAAAATCTGGAAACAATCTCACCGCGTCGGGCCGGCGCGCTTCTCGATCTGCCCCGCCGCGCGACGGATCTGTTGCGCCATCCTCGCGGTCTCCGCGACGGCGCACTCCGCCTTTGCCGTGAGTCAGGTCTCCGTTCAGGCCACGACAAATTCGGCGTTCAATCCGGTGCAGAACGCTCCATCCGGCACCCTCAGCCAGAGCGCCCGGACAACCGACCCGGGCGGAGCCGGGACTGCGGAGGGTAGCGCGCAGGCTTCTTTCGGTGTGCTCCGGGTCTACTCGGAGGGGCGAGCCGTCAGCAGACCGGACGGTGTCGTCTCAGGGGGTGGCTCTGCGGCTTTCGAGGACGACATCCTGATCGACGCTCCCGGACTGACCGGCGCAACCGGATCGGTGAAAGTGAAATTCATTGTCGGCGGCAACATCTCCTGCTCGACCAACGGAGTAGATCCAGGATTTCGTGGAGCTTCCCAAACCAGGGCCACCATTGTGATTTTCGTCGATGGAGCGGAGGTGCGCAGAGCGAGTCAGTTTGCGAACTATCTAGGCGCGCAAACCGGGATTGTGTTTCTGAACGCCCAGCAGGAACAAATTATCCCGTTCACCTACGGCACCCCGTTCGCGCTCAAGTTCTCAATCAGTACATCGGCGACCGCTTATTGCTACCACGGCGCGGTCTCGATCGGCGATCTCTCCCATACCGCGACCTGGGGCGGATTCGCGGAGGTGAAAGACAGCCAGGGCGCAATCGTCACCAGTTATACGGCTAGCTCCACCTCAGGCACGAATTACACGCAACCGATCTTGCCCGCACAGCCCGTGGTGGGTTCCCGGCACGTGCACGCCGGAGTCGGCGCGATCGACATCAACCTGCCGCTCACTGGAACCGCGGCGGTCGAATCACGCTCCGGCGGCCCCGGTGGAAACCACCAAATCGTGCTGACGTTTGCGAATCCGATCACCTTCATTGGGGCAAGCGTCACCTCGGGAATCGGCAGTGTCGCGACGAGCAGCGGGAGCGGCACGAATGTGATCACACTCGACCTCGCGGGAGTGGACAACGCGCAGCGAATCGCTGTCACATTGACTGGTGTGAACACTGGCATCCCCGCGAGTGACATCGTGATCCCGATGGGCATCCTGTTGGGCGACAGCAATGGAGACGGCGGCGTCAATTCGGCCGACGCCACGCAAACTCGCACGCGCTCCGGATCAGCCGCGGACGCGACCACGTTCCGGAGTGACTACAACTTGGACGGCACGGTGAACGGCGGGGATGTCTTCATCGCGCGGGCGCGCTCGGGAACGAGCCTGCCGCCGGCCGCTTTAGCTGACCGTTGAGGACGCGAACGCGAGAAAAGTAGTTCCGGACACTGATACCGGCTCAACGTCCGTTAACGCGCCGTCGCGGCGTGGTGCACTTCCGGGAGGTAGAAGAAGAGCACCGCGAGGATGACGTAAACGGAGAGCAACTGGATCCCCTCGATCCAGTTCGTTTCCCCATCGCCGCAGATCTGGAAGAGGATGTAGATGGAGGCGACCACGGCGAAGATTTCCGGGAGGGTGAACTCGAGGTCCATCGGCCGGCCGAAAGCGTAGGAGAGGAAGACCAGCACCGGCGCGACAAAGAGCGCGATCTGCAGGCTGGAGCCGATCGCGATCCCGACGCTCAGGTCCATCTTGTTTTTCATCGCCATCACGACCGCAGTCGAGTGCTCCGCGGCGTTGCCCACGATCGCGACCACGATCACGCCCACGAAGACTTCCGTGATCCCGAGCGTCGCCCGCACGCTTTCGATCGTGCCGACGAGGAACTCGGAGAGGAGCGCGACCACGCTGGTGGCGAGGATGAGGATGGTAATCGCTTTGCCTTGCGACCAATGGACGCCCTTCTTCTCGTCCTCGCCCTCAGCGCTCTCGAAGAAGTGCTTATGCGTCTTAAGCGAGAAACCGAGGATGCAGAAGTAGGTGACGAAGAGGACGAGTGCGATCGCGAGCGATAGCTTCTGCTCGATCGCCGGTGTCCAGCCGCCTTTCGCGTCGGCGGCGAGGTGGAAGACCGTCGGGATGATGAGCGCAATCGAGGCGAGCGAAAGAGAGATAACCGAGGTGCGCGCGGCGGTGCGGTTGAAGCGCTGCTCTTTGTATTTTGAGC